>NZ_PIBN01000079.1:0-222 GCF_002806655.1 Klebsiella sp. K-Nf6
TTTCCATCTTTTGCCCCAACGCTGATAGCGCTTTTTGGATCGTATCGATTTTGGTGCTGTGACCAAGAGACACGATGCGCTGCACTTCCTGTGGGCGCGTGTTAATCATGCGGGCGAGATCAGCATTGCTGGTGTTGGTGCTGACCAGACGATTTAACAGCAATACTTTAGCTGCCACGCTGGCCGGAACCTCAACAAACGCATCACCTTCTGCTGATGGAG
>NZ_PIBN01000008.1:0-254373 GCF_002806655.1 Klebsiella sp. K-Nf6
CGGTGCCGTCCCCGGACCAGACCGCCCTGATTAACGAGCAGTACCGCGCACCGTTGAACCGCCTGGTCATCGCCGACCAGGCGGCAAATGTTATCCGCGCCGAAATGATAATGCCGCCGCAGGCCGGGGGCTTCTGGATACGTGAGGCCGCACTCTTTGACGAGACCGGCATCTGCCTGGCGGTGGCGAACCTGCCTGAATCCTACAAGCCGCTTCTGGCGGAAGGGTCGGGACGTTTCCAGGTGATTAACATCTGGCTGATGGTAAGCCAGACTGCCGATGTGCAGATGATTGCGGACCCGTCAGTGATTCTGGCGACGGTGGAAGAGGTCCTCCGGGCGGGGAACAACGCCAAAGATTATGCCGATGACATAGTTTCCACTCTGGAGAATGAGACGCGGGAGGCCATCACCTCAGCGGTCAGCACCGCTATCCGTGATTTCTGGGAAGCGGAAAACCCCGTCGGCACGGTCCGGTTTTACAGCCAGCATGTGGACCCGAATGAGCGCTACCCGTGGTCAACGTGGACGTATACCGGTGAGAACAGAACCCTCCGCGTGGCAAAAGCGGACGGCTCCAATGTCGGCACTAGCGGCGGCAGCGATACGGTCACCCTGCAGCGAGCGAATCTTCCCGCCGTGCAGATTGATGTAAGCGGCTCAGCCTCTGAGGTGGAGGAGCAAAAGCTGAGAACCGGCAAAGGCGGCGGGCATAAGCACAAAGGCGGGATGGCGGGGCCAGGTGAGGCCTGGGACAGTAATTATATTGTGGGCTCCGATAATGACAGCCGCAGGACGCGAAACTATACCTCTGACGAAGGCGAGCACGACCACGAATACACGGTACCAGGTCACGGTCACTCAGTCAGCGGCAAAACCGATAACCTCGGCGAGGGTAAATCGCTCAGCGTGGTGGAGGCTCACACTCTGCTGATGTGCTGGAGCCGCGTTTCCTGATGGACAGGTAAAACCCCGAACAAATCAGCCCCGTAACGGGGCTTTTTTTCTGCCTGCGGTTGTATCAACCACGGTACAACTGGCATCAACGGCTTGCGGTGAATGATTTCCATACCATGGGTGAACCCCTAAACAGGAGATTCATTCCATGGCGCAAGACTATCATCACGGCGTGCGCGTTGTAGAAGTTAACGACGGCACCCGCTCTATCACGACGGTGAGTACTGCGATCGTGGGCATGGTGTGCACCGGCGATGATGCCGATGCCTCCATGTTCCCGCTCAATAAGCCGGTACTGCTTACCGATGTACTGACTGCCAGCGGTAAAGCGGGCGAGTCCGGCACGCTGGCCCGCTCACTGGACGCTATCGCAGACCAGGCAAAACCCGTCACCGTAGTGGTGCGCGTTGCCCAGGGCGAAACCGAAGCGGAAACATCCGCAAACATCATCGGCGGCGTGACCGCGGACGGCAAGAAAACCGGCATGAAGGCGTTACTTTCGGCGCAGTCGCAGCTGGGCGTGAAGCCGCGCATTCTCGGCGTGCCGGGACATGATACGCAGGCCGTATCCACTGAGCTGCTGAGCGTGGCGCAGAGTCTGCGGGCCTTTGCCTATATGTCGGCATACGGCTGTAAGACGGTGGAGGATGCGATCGCCTACCGCGACAACTTCAGCCAGCGTGAAGGGATGCTTATCTGGCCTGACTTCATCAACTTTGACACGGTGCTGCAGGCGGATGCGACCGCCTACGCCACCGCCCGCGCCCTGGGATTGCGCGCCAAAATCGACGAGCAGACCGGCTGGCACAAAACCCTGTCTAACGTGGGCGTCAACGGCGTAACAGGCTTATCTGCGGATGTGTTCTGGGACCTGCAGGACCCGGCAACCGATGCCGGGCTGCTGAACCAAAACGACGTCACCACGTTGATCCGCAAGGATGGTTTCCGCTTCTGGGGTTCCCGCTGCCTCAGTGATGATCCGCTGTTCCAGTTTGAAAACTACACCCGCACCGCGCAGGTACTGGCTGACACCATGGCGGAGGGCCATATGTGGGCGGTGGATATGCCGCTTAACCCGTCGCTGGCCCGCGACATTATCGAAGGTATCCGCGCCAAAATGCGCAGCCTGGTGAATCAGGGCTACCTCATCGGCGGCGATTGCTGGATTGATGACAGCGTTAACGACAAAGACACCCTGAAGGCCGGGAAGCTCTGGATCGATTACGACTACACGCCAGTGCCGCCACTGGAAAACCTGATGCTGCGCCAGCGCATCACTGACCGTTACCTGGTGGATTTCACCACCCGCGTAAGCGCATAAGGGGGACTCATGGCCTTACCACGCAAACTAAAACACCTGAACATCTTCAACGCCGGTAACAGCTGGATGGGCATTGCTGAATCCGTCACCCTGCCGAAATTTTCCCGCAAGTTAGAGAACTATCGCGGTGGCGGTATGCCCGGTTCCGTCGGTATCGATCTGGGGCTGGATGATGGCGCTATGGACACGGAAATGACCATCGGCGGCACTGAAGCGCTGTTGTTCAAACAGATGGGCAAGGCCACGGTGGACGGGGTGCAGATGCGCTTCACAGGCTCTATCCAGCGAGATGACACCGGCGAGGTGCAGGCCGTTGAGCTGGTTGTACGCGGACGCCATAAAGAGGTGGATTCCGGCGAGTGGAAAACCGGCGAGAGCAATACCACCAAAGTCAGCAGCACCAACTCCTATGCGAAGCTGACCATTAACGGCGAAGTGCTTTATGAGGTCGATGTGATCAACATGATTGAAATTGTTGATGGCGTTGACCTGATGGAAGAGCACCGCAACGCCATCGGCCTTTAATGCATCACTGGCGCGGGCTGCCGCGCCAGCCACCCCATAACAGGAAGCGAACATGAGTGCAAAAACAGAAGCAACGGTGAAGCTGGATAGCCCGATTAAGCGCGGTGATACCACGATTACGGAAATTGTGCTGCGTAAACCGCAATCCGGCGCGCTGCGCGGCACGCGCCTGCAGGCGGTGATGGAGATGGACGTGGCCTCAATGATGACCGTGATCCCCCGCATCTCCACACCAACGCTGACCCCGCAGGAAATGTCCGACCTTGACCCGGCGGACCTTTCCGCAATGTCGATCGAGGTTGTCCTTTTTTTGTTGCCGAAGTCGGCGTTTGCCGATTTGCCGACAGCCTGACGGTCGATGACCTGGTGGCGGATATCGCCACGATCTTTCACTGGCCGCCGTCCGTCACTGACGTTATGCCGCTCACGGAAGTGCTGGAGTGGCGGCACAGAGCGATAATGCGAAGCGGGGCCAGCGATGAGTGATAAAAACCTGCGTCTGCAGGTGGTTCTGAATGCGGTTGATAAACTCACCCGCCCTTTAAAAATGGCGCAGGCTGGCTCTAAGGAGCTGGCCTCCGCTGTCCGGCAGACCCGCGAACAGCTGAAACGGCTGAACGATGCAGGGGGCCAGTTAAAATCCTTCGATCAACTGTCACAGAGCCTGAGCCGGACCAGTAACGAACTGGACCAGGCGCGGCTGCGTGCGCAGATGATGACCCGCGAAATGTCAGCCCTGGAATCCCCCACGAAAAAGCAGACGCAGGCGCTTGAAACGCAATGGCGGGCGGTGTCACGTCTGGAGCAAAAGCAGGGGCAGGAAACGCGGCAGATGGCGGCAGCCAGGGCTGAACTGTACCGCCTCGGCATCTCAGCGGGCGGCGGTGCCCGTGAAACGGCACGCATTACCCGCGAAACAGATCGCTATAACAAGCAGCTGGCAGAGCAGGAGCGGCGCTTGCGGGACGTGGGCGAGCGCCAGCGCAAGCTGAATGCGGTCAGGGCCAAAGCGGAGAAGATGCGCGACGTGCGTAATAGCCTAGCGGGGAACGGGGCCGGGATGATGGCCGCAGGCGTGACAACGGGCGCGACGTTGCTGGCCCCCATTCGCGCCTACTCGGAATCAGAGAACGCGGCTAACCAGCTGGCAGGCTCCATGATGGGGCCGGGCGGAAAGGTGGCGCCGGAGTTTGAGAAGCTTAACAAGCTGGCGATCGCCCTGGGCGACCGGCTGCCCGGCACCACGGCAGACTTTCAAAACATGATGACCATGTTACGTCGTCAGGGCATGTCGGCGCAGGTTATCCTGGGCGGGCTGGGTGAGTCGGCCGCTTACCTCGGCGTGCAACTTCAGATGGCCCCGACAGATGCAGCAGAGTTTGCCGCGAAACTGCAGGACGCCACGCAGACCACCGAAAAAGACATGATGAGCTTGATGGATCTTATCCAGCGTGGTTTTTATGCTGGCGTAGACCCAGGCAATATGCTGCAGGGGTTTTCAAAAATCAGCGCCGCGATGGACATTATCAAGCAGCAAGGGCTGGATGCCGCAAAAACCTTCGCGCCGCTGCTGGTTATGGCTGACCAGGCGTCAATGCCGGGGGAATCTGCAGGCAACGCCTATCGCAAGATTTTCCAAGCCACGCTGAACAATAAAAAAATCAGTAAGGCAAATGATGAGCTGGCTGGAACGGGGATAAAACTAAGTTTTCAGAACAGTAAAGGCCAGTTTGCGGGGCTGGAAAACCTGTATAAGCAACTGGATAAGCTGAATCAAATCACTGACGATGGAAAAAAACAGGCTGTCAAAGCAGCCCTTTTTGGTGATGACGCGGAAACCCTGCAGGCACTGAACATCATGATCACAAAAGGGATAGCGGGCTATCGCGAAACCGTGACAAAACTGGAGAACCAGGCAACCCTTCGCGAGCGCGTCGAGGCGTCCCTTAATACCCTGGGCAACAAATGGGAGGCCGCTGGCGGCTCCTTTACCAACGCCATGGCGAGCATCGGTGAAACCGTCGCGCCGGTACTGAAAAATATTGCGGACTGGCTGGGTAATCTGGCGTCCGCGCTGGATGGTTTTGTTAAACGGCATCCGCAATTGACGGCGGCGCTGTTTAAGATTGCGGCCGTGTTTGCCGTCGTTGCGACCGCTGCGGGTGTGTTGTCGCTGGCGCTGGCGTCCATTTTGGGGCCGATGGCGATAGTCCGTGTGATTGCTGGGGTTCTGGGAATTAAATTTGCCTCTGCTTTTGGTCTGATTAAGCAAGTCATAGGCGGTGCAGGCCAGGCGATCCTGTGGCTGGGCAGGTTGATGATGGCTAACCCCATTCTGGCGATAATAGGCCTGATTGCGATGGGAGCCATTTATATCTGGCAGAACTGGGAAACACTGGGGCCAAAATTCACCGCAATGTGGGACGCCATCTCGTCAGGGGTATCCAAGGTATGGGATGTGATTAAGCGGACCATAAGCAGCAAATGGGACGAAATTCTGAGTGATGTTGCCGCGCTGCCCGCGAAGTTTAAAGCGGTGGGCGGCGCGATCATTGACGGCATCCTGAGCGGTATCAATGAGAAGTGGGAAATGCTCAAGAGCAAGCTGGCATCGGTGAAAAGCTACCTGCCGGACTGGATGACCGGCGGAGACAAATCGCCAGGCGTACCCCAGCAGAAAGGCACTGGCGGATTCTTTGCGGGGATGTATGACAGTGGCGGCTATATTCCACGCGGGCAGGTGGGCATTGCTGGCGAGAATGGCCCGGAGCTGATTAACGGTCCGGCCTATGTGACCAGCCGCCGGAGGACGGCGGCGCTGGCGTCCGTTGTGGCCGGAATGATGGGGGGAGCTATGCCCGCAGAGGTCGCGCCGCTTCATCCAATGAGTCTGCCAGCAGCATCATATCGCCCTGCAGCAGAGAAACCGGCAGGCACGCGGCCGGTATTCCAGTTTGAAACCCAGGCACAAATCATTATCCAGGCGCAGCCGGGACAGAGTCCGCAGGATATTGCGCGGGAGGTCGCGCGGCAGCTCGATGAGCGCGAGCGCCGCATGAGGGCTAAGGCCCGCAGCAACTTCAGCGATCAAGGGGGGTATGATTCATGATGATGGTTCTGGGTTTGTTTGTGTTTCAGCTGCGCACGGTTCCCTATCAGCAACTGCAGTATCAGCGAAACTGGCGGCACGTGACCAACAACCGCGTTAATCGCCGTCCGACAACGCAGTTTCTGGGGCCAGATAACGATCAGCTGACGCTCTCCGGCGTCCTCATGCCGGAAGTGACCGGCGGCCGGTTGTCGTTGCTGGCGCTGGAGCTGATGGCGGAGCAGGGAAAGGCCTGGCCGCTAATCGAGGGCGGCGGGACTATCTACGGTATGTACGTGATTGAAAACCTGAGCCAGACGAAAACGGAATTTTTCGCCAGCGGTGAAGCAAGAAAAATAGAGTTTTCGCTGGGGCTGAAGCGTGTTGATGAGTCACTGTCCGAAATGTTCGGCAGCTTGAGCGACCAGCTTAGCAGCCTGCAGGATTCCGCATCGGCAGCGGTAGGGAATATCAGGACCATGGTAGGAGGGGTGCTGCAGTGAGCGAGATGACTGATTTACTCAACCTCAGCAAAACCCCGGCCTTTCGCATCGTGATAGAAGGCAAGGATGCAACGCAGACGCTGGATAAGCGCCTGCTGGGTATGACGTTGACCGACAACCGCGGATTTGAAGCCGACCAGCTCGATCTGGAGCTGGACGACGCCGACGGACTGGTAATTATGCCGCGTCGTGGCGCGGTGATTTCCCTGGCTCTGGGGTGGAAAGGCGAGCCGCTGTTTTCAAAAGGGAATTTTACCGTTGATGAGATAGAGCACAGCGGTAGCCCGGACCGACTGACAATCCGTGCCCGTAGCGCAGACTTCAGGGAGACGCTGAATGTACGGCGTGAAAAGTCGTGGCATAAAACGACGGTGGGCGAGGTGGTGAAGGAGATTGCCGTGCGGCACAGCCTGAAGGTTGCCATCTGTAAAGATGTAGCGGCGCAGGTTTTGGATCACCTGGACCAGACCAATGAAAGCGACGCCAGCTTTTTGATGAAGCTGGCGCGGCAGTACGGCGCGATTGCATCGGTGAAGGATAGTAACCTGCTGTTTATCCGGCAGGGGCAGGGGAAAACGGCCAGCGGTAAAGCGCTGCCGGTCATCACTATTACCCGCCGGGATGGTGACAGTCACCGCTTCAGCCTGGCGGACAGGGGAGCGTATACCGGGGTGATTGCTCACTGGCTGCATACGCGCGAACCGGAGAAAAAAGAAACCACCAAAGTGAAGCGCCGCCGGAAGACGACAAAACCAAAAGAGCCAGAAGCAAAGCAGGGGGATTACCTGATTGGGACGGATGAGAACGTGCTGGTTCTGAACCGGACCTATGCGAACCGCAGTAATGCGGAGCGTGCAGCAAAAATGAACTGGGAGCGGCTGCAGCGTGGTGTGGCGTCATTTTCCCTGCAGCTGGCACAAGGCCGCGCGGATCTCTATACGGAAATGCCCGTGAAGGTCACCGGCTTTAAACAACCCATTGATGATGTCAGCTGGACCATCACCACGTTAACGCACACGGTAAACCCGGATAGCGGATTTACAACCAGCATCGAGCTGGAAGTGAAAATTGATGATTTAGTAATGGACTGAGGTTTTCAAAAGAGAACTTAAAGTTCACAAAATGAAATAATGTTGTATCATTATTGCGATTTCAGCAAAAATGGCGGGGACGTAAAAATGATGATTTGCCCATTATGTGGAAGTGCAGCTCATACTCGCAGCAGTTTCCAGGTCTCTTCAATGACCAAAGAACGTTACAACCAGTGCCAGAATATCAACTGCAGCCATACGTTCGTAACGCATGAGACTTTTGTTCGCTCAATTTCTACACCTAAAGAGGCCCATCCTGTGCAGCCTCACCCCACAAATTCAGGCCAGGCTGCGCTGGCTCTTTGAGGCTGTCGCCACTTTGTCGCCATGACTTAAAAAGAGGGTTTGTAATTCAATGATTTTAAAGGCCGTAAAATTCAGGCAACAAAAAACCCATCAACCTTGAACCGAAGTGGCGGGGTTGATGGGCTCCACAAAATGGGGACATCAAAGAAAAGCAGTGGCATTACTTATGACTGATGCCCTGAGAAAAAGTTCTGCCTGTGACGGCTTTTTTCTCAAAAATTTATTGTAGCCCTGGCCAGATGATCACGATGAGCGTCCCGGCAAGGGTAAGCAGCACGTTGGCAATGGCGTAGGTGCCTGCGTAGCCGAGCGCCGGAATGTTGCTGCGCGCGGTATCGCTGATGATCTCCATTGCCGGGGCGCAGGTGCGGGCGCCCATCATGGCGCCAAACAGCATCGCCCGGTTCATGCGCAGCACATAGGCGCCGAACAGGAAGCAGATCACTACCGGCAACAGGCTGACAATAAGCCCTGCCGCCAGCATCTGACCGCCGACGGCGCCCAGACCGTTATTGATCCCGGCCCCGGCGCTGAGTCCGACCCCGGCCATAAACACCATCAGGCCAAACTCTTTCACCATGTTCAGCGCTCCCTGCGGGATATAGCCGAAGGTTGGGTGGTTGGCGCGCAGGAAGCCAAGCATAATGCCGGCAAACAGCAGGCCGGCGGCGTTGCCGATGCCGAAGCTAAAAGAGCTGAACTGGAAGGTGATCATGCCGATCATCAGGCCGACGATAAAGAAGGCGCAGAAGGCCAGCAGGTCGGTCACCTGGCTGTGAATGGAGATAAAGCCGATGCGGTCGGCTACGGTTTTTACGCGACGGGCATCGCCGCTGACCTGCAGCACGTCGCCTTTGTTCAGCACCACGTTATCGTCGATAGGCATTTCAATCTGGCTGCGAATAACCCGGTTTAAGAAGCAGCCGTGGTCGGTGAGCTTCAGCTGCGCCAGGCGGCGGCCGACGGCGTTGTGGTTTTTGACCACAATCTCTTCGGTGACGATGCGCATGTCGAGCAGATCGCGGTCAAATACCTCTTTGCCGTTACGGAAGCTCGGGTCGAGGCGGGCGTGCGCGTCCGGATAGCCCACCAGCGCAATATCGTCGCCCATCTGCAGCACCGCGTCGCCGTCCGGGTTGGCCAGAATGCCGTTGCGGCGGATGCGTTCGATATAGCAGCCGGTCTGGCGATAAATACCCAGTTCGCGCAGATTTTTGCCATCCGCCCAGGCCACCAGCTCCGGGCCAACGCGGTAGGCGCGGATCACCGGCAGGTACACTTTACGTTTTGAATCGGTATCGAGGCCGCGCTCGCGGGCGATTTGCTGGGCGCTGGTCTGCAGATCCTGATGCTGCAGCTTGGGCATATAGCGGGCGCCGACGATCAGACTCACCAGGCCGACCAGGTAGGTCAGGGCATAGCCGAGGCTCAGATGGTCAAGCGACTGCGCCAGCTGATCGCTGGGCAGGCCGAAATGGCGCAGGGTGTCGCCCGCGCCCACCAGCACCGGGGTGGAGGTCATGGCGCCCGCCAGCATACCGGCGGTAAGACCAATATCCCAGCCGAACACTTTGCCCAGCACGGTGGCGATCAGCATCGCGCTGCCGACCATCACCAGCGCCAGCATCAGGTAGTTTTTGCCGTCGCGGAAAAAAATGGAAAAAAAGTTGGGCCCGGCTTCCACGCCGACGCAAAAAATAAATAGCATAAAGCCGAGATTAAGGGCATCAGTGTTAATCGCGAAATGCTGTTGACCTAATAAGAGAGAAACGACTAAAACGCCAATGGAATTACCAAGTTGTACTGAGCCGAGACGCAGTTTTCCCAAGCATAGTCCTAATGCAAGTACAACGAATAATAACAGGATGTAATTCCCGTTTAACAAATCTGCGACGTTTATATTCACGAAAGCCAACTTCTCATTTACTAGTAAGTTGTTGAAGGAAATGGTTATTTGGTCTAAGGTTGCTCAGGCGTTCGCGTTGTGGCGAACCTATTCTGGCACCCTGTTATAACCAGCAAAAATATAACCGCTAGTTTAATCCTTCCTGGATGCGGCGGCTAGTGACAATCGTTTTTAGGCTGGTAGGGGAGTTATTGGCATGGATTGCCGAAATGCTTTATCTGACTGGGCGACGTGGACGTGAGTTAGAGGCAACATCAGGAGGATACGGTGAAATCTGAGCGTAGTTGGGCCGGTATTATCTGCGGCTTCGTTCTGTTCATTGTGGTGTGCTTATCGCTGCTATTACATATGAAAGGGGCCTTTCGCGCCAGCGGCAACCCGGAGCTGGGCCTGCTCTTCTTTTTGCTGCCAGGGGCGGCAGCGAGCTGCCTCTCTCCCGGACAGCGGGTACTGCGTCCTTTGCTGGGTGCGATGCTGGCGGCGCCGGTCTGTATGGTGACGATGCGGCTGTTCTTCGTGACGCACAGAACGTTCTGGCAGGAGATGGCGTGGGTACTGAGCGCGGTGTTCTGGTGCGCGCTCGGGGCGTTGTGCTTTTTGTTTATCTGCGCCTGGCTTGATACCTGGCGCAGTCACTCATCGAGCAAATAAATTGGCTCAGGCAAACAGACCGAGGTTCTCTTTCGCCCAGGCTTCGAAATCGGTGCAACCGCCGATGTGTTTCTGGTCGACGAAAATCTGCGGTACGGTTTCAACCGGTTTGCCGACGGTTTTTTCCAGGTCAGCTTTGCTGATGCCTTCGGCGTGAATATCCACGTAACGGTAGTTAAAGTCATCACGCTCGTTGGTCAGTTTTTCTGCCAGCTCTTTGGCGCGAACGCAGTAAGGGCAGCCTGGACGACCAAAAATAACGGTAAACATTGCTTCTCTCCTTAAACCTCAGCCGGATGGCGAATGGCGCTTATGATGCCTGCATTGACCGGGGAGGGAAAGAAGGTTCTACCTTTTGCTTCGATGGTTTACGGCTATGTTTGATAAATGTCGTACTATCAAAACCCGTATACTGACCCGGCGGCGCAGTGGGATTGTCTGATGCGCCGCGCTTATCAACCGGAGAGGCGTGATGCGAAAATTTGCCCCGTTGCCGAAAAGCATTCTGCTGGTTGAGATCCTCGGGATGGGGCTGTTAACCCTTGCCTGGCTCTCGCTTAACCAGTATGTCCAGCTGCCTGAGCCCATTGCCAGTCCGACTGCGGCGCTGGTGATGATCTTTGCCGGGATTATGCTGATGATCCCTGCCGCCATCGCTGTCATGTGGCGAGTGGCGCAGATCGTGGCCCCGCAGTTAACGCACTCTCCAAAGCCTGAATCCTTGTCTGACAGAGAAAAACGCAATGACGCCGACCATTGAGCTGCTGCGCAGCCATCGTTCCATCCGCCACTTCACCGATGCGCCCGTGAGCGACGAACAGCGCGCAGAGATTATCGCCAGCGCGCAAGCGGCATCTACCTCGAGTTTTTTACAGTGCACCTCCATCATCCGTATTACTGACCCAGCGCTGCGTGCGCAACTGGTCCCGCTGACCGGCGGCCAGCAGCACGTCGCCCAGGCGGCGGAGTTTTGGGTCTTCTGCGCCGACTTTAACCGCCACCTGCAGATTTGCCCACAGGCGCAGCTGGGGCTGGCGGAACAGCTGCTGATCGGCGTCGTCGATACGGCGCTGCTGGCGCAAAACGCGCTGATTGCCGCCGAGTCCCTCGGGCTGGGTGGCGTCTATATCGGCGGACTGCGCAACAACATTGAGGCGGTGACGGCGCTGCTGGCGCTGCCGCAGCACGTCCTGCCTCTGTTCGGTCTTTGCCTTGGCTGGCCGGCGGATAACCCGGACATCAAGCCGCGGATGCCGGCCGCCATGCTGGTGCATGAGAACCACTATCAGCCGCTGGATAACGCGCTGCTGGCGGACTATGACGAACAGCTGGCGCACTATTATCTGTCGCGCGGCAGCAACGCCCGCCGCGATACCTGGAGCGATCATATCCGTCGCACTATCGTGAAAGAGAGTCGTCCGTTTATTCTCGACTATCTGCATAAGCAGGGGTGGGCAACACGCTGATTACGTGTACACTGCTGCTCCGGCCAGGCGGTATCCGCCGCTGGCCGCAGGAAAGGTGAAAGTGTGTTCGATAGCTGAGGCCCGCCAGAGCGGGTCTTTTCGCAGAGGTGCAGGATGAAAATTGCCATATTATCCCGGGATGGAACGCTTTATTCATGTCGACGCCTGCGCGAAGCGGCGCAACAGCGCGGGCATCAGGTCGAGATCCTCGATCCGCTTTCCTGCTATATGAACGTCAGTCCGGTGGCGTCGTCCATCCACTACAAAGGGCGTCAGCTACCGCATTTTGATGCGGTGATCCCGCGGATTGGCTCGGCGATCACCTACTATGGCACCGCGGCTTTGCGTCAGTTTGAGCTATTGGGAAGCTATCCGCTGAATGAGTCGGTCGCCATCACCCGCGCTCGCGATAAGCTGCGCTCGCTGCAGCTGCTGGCGCGCCAGGGCATCGATCTGCCGCTGACCGGCATCGCTCACTCCCCCGATGACACCAGCGACCTGATCGCCATGGTGGGTGGGGCACCACTGGTGGTGAAGCTGGTGGAAGGCACCCAGGGGATCGGCGTGGTGCTGGCGGAGACCCGTCAGGCGGCGGAGAGCGTGATCGACGCCTTTCGCGGGCTGAATGCGCATATTTTGGTGCAGGAATATATTGCCGAGGCGAAAGGCTGCGATATTCGCTGCCTGGTGGTCGGCAATGAGGTGGTAGCGGCGATCGAACGGCGGGCAAAAGAGGGCGACTTTCGTTCTAACCTGCACCGCGGCGGCATGGCCACGGTGGCGCAGATTAGCGACGAGGAGCGGGCGATTGCCATCAAGGCGACGCAAACCCTTGGGCTCGACGTCGCCGGCGTCGATATTTTACGCGCCACCCGCGGGCCGCTGGTCATGGAAGTGAATGCTTCGCCAGGGCTGGAAGGGGTAGAAACCACCACCGGCGTGGACATAGCCAGCAAGATGATCGCCTGGATCGAGCGCCAGGCGACGCCGGAATTCTGTTTGAAAATAGGCGGCTAGCCGCCGGATGCAAGTCTGTCATGGTATGCGGCGCTTTTTTTGCGTAAGCTATGGCGTCGTTTTTCCATTGTAAGAGGTCACAGGCACTATGGATTCACTGGTCGTTCCAGGTCTGGATACGCTACGTCGCTGGCTGGATGAGATCGGCATCAGCTTTTTTGAGTGCGATTCCTGTCAGGCATTGCACCTGCCGCATATGCAGAATTTCGACGGTATTTTTGATGCCAAAATTGACCTGGTGGACAACGTGGTGCTCTTTTCCGCCCTCGCGGAGGTGAAGCCGTCTGCCCTGCTGGCGCTGTCGGCGGATCTCTCGGCCATCAACGCCAGCTCGTTAACCGTGAAGGCCTTTATCGATATTCAGGACGATAACTTACCCAAGCTGGTGGTCTGCCAGTCGTTGTCTATCGGTCCAGGAGTGACCATGGATCAGTTCGCCTGGTTCTTCCGCCAAAGTGAAGAGCAGATCTCGATGGTGATCCTCGAAGCCGGCGCTAATCAGCTGCTGTACAAAGGTGAAGAGGAAGAGCCCGCGGCGGAAAACGTGCAATACCATTTTCTTCACTAAAGCCGCCTAAAATTAGCGCAGCCACTACCGCAGCGGCTGCGTATTACCCGCTTTTATTCTGCGTTTAACCTTCTCTTAAAGCATTATTCACCGCCATTCAGGCCGTTTTGGCTTATCACGTAGACCGTTATTGCATAAAAATTTGATAAAAGGCGTTTTTTTACCTGGGCTATAGCCTCTTATTCTGGCTACAGTTATTCTGGCGATGCTTCCAGTTGCGAGCAACCACTCCGGGAGAGATCCGCTCTCCTTTTCTCAGGCAATGAAAAAATATGCATGATTCTTGCATGCGTTGAAATGCGTATATTTGAGCCCGTAAATTAACGGGCGTTGAGAAGGATAAGAGATATGACCGCCTTTGGTAAAAAATGGTTAACAGGTCTGGTTACGGGTGCGCTGATGGCCGTCTCTGCCGGTTCGCTCGCCGCCGAACAAAAAACCCTGCATGTTTATAACTGGTCTGATTATATTGCGCCGGACACGGTAGCGAATTTCGAAAAAGAGACCGGGATTAAAGTCGTGTATGACGTTTTTGATTCCAACGAAGTACTGGAAGGCAAATTAATGGCCGGCAGCACCGGTTTCGACCTGGTGGTACCGTCGGCAAGCTTCCTTGAGCGCCAGCTGGCGGCGGGCGTGTTCCAGCCGCTGGATAAGAGCAAGCTGCCCAACTGGAAGAACCTTGACCCCGAAGTGCTGAAGCTGGTCGCCAAGCATGACCCGGAGAATAAATACGCGGTGCCTTATCTGTGGGCAACGACGGGTATTGGCTACAACGTGGATAAGGTGAAAGCGGTCCTCGGCAAAGATGCGCCGGTAGACAGCTGGGATCTGGTGCTGAAGCCGGAGAACCTCGAAAAACTGAAAAGCTGCGGCGTCTCCTTCCTCGACGCGCCGGAAGAGATTTTCGCCACCGTGCTGAACTACCTTGGCAAGGATCCGAACAGCAGCAAAGCGGATGATTACACCGGCCCGGCCACCGATCTGCTGTTGAAGCTGCGGCCGAACATTCGCTACTTCCACTCTTCGCAATATATTAACGATCTTGCCAACGGCGATATCTGCGTGGCGATCGGCTGGGCAGGGGATGTCTGGCAGGCGGCCAACCGCGCGAAAGAGGCGAAAAATGGCGTCAACGTCTCCTACTTTATTCCGAAAGAAGGCGCGCTGGCGTTCTTTGATGTCTTTGCCATGCCGGCCGACGCCAAGAATAAAGATGAAGCCTATCAGTTCCTTAACTATCTGATGCGCCCGGATGTGATCGCTAAAATCAGCGACCAGGTGTTCTACGCCAACGGCAACAAGGCCTCCACACCGCTGGTCAGCGAGGCTATCCGTAACAACCCGGCGATTTATCCGCCAGCGGATGTGTTCGCCAAACTGTTCACGCTGAAGGTGCAGGATCCGAAGATTGACCGCGTGCGCACCCGCGCATGGACCAAAGTGAAGAGCGGCAAATAATCTCTGACGGCCCGTCGAACACGGGCCGAATCAGATCTGCACTCGCCGGGAAATGGCAGCGCGCCCGGCGAGCAGAAGCACCAGGATGGTGCAATTGCACTGTTAAGCACGAAGTATGGCACCGGACCATATGGTGATCGTTTTTTTGCCGGAGAGCACCCGATTGAACGACGTAATGCCCCGCCCACAGGCGAAAGCCCCCAAAGCGCTGACCCCGCTACTGGAAATCCGTAACTTAACCAAGTCGTTTGATGGCCAGCACGCGGTCGACGACGTCAGTCTCACTATCTACAAAGGCGAAATTTTTGCTCTGCTGGGTGCATCAGGCTGCGGGAAGTCGACGCTGCTGCGCATGCTGGCGGGCTTTGAACAACCGACCGCCGGGCAGATTATGCTCGACGGCGTGGATCTGGCGCGCGTGCCGCCCTATCAGCGGCCTATCAATATGATGTTCCAGTCCTACGCCCTGTTTCCCCATATGACCGTTGAGCAGAATATCGCCTTCGGCCTGAAGCAGGATCGCCTGCCCAGAGCGGAAATCACCGCCCGGGTGCAGGAGATGTTGGCCCTGGTACATATGCAGGAGTATGCCAAACGCAAGCCGCACCAGCTCTCTGGCGGCCAGCGCCAGCGTGTCGCGCTGGCGCGTAGCCTGGCGAAACGGCCGAAGCTGCTGCTGCTCGATGAGCCGATGGGCGCGCTGGACAAAAAGCTGCGCGATCGCATGCAGCTTGAGGTGGTGGATATCCTTGAACGCGTTGGCGTGACCTGCGTAATGGTGACCCACGACCAGGAAGAGGCGATGACCATGGCGGGCCGTATCGCCATCATGAACCGCGGCAAGTTTGTGCAGATTGGCGAACCGGAAGAGATTTACGAGCACCCGACCACCCGCTACAGCGCTGAGTTCATTGGCTCGGTAAACGTCTTTGAAGGCCTGGTGAAGGAGCGTCTGGAGGATGGCCTGGTGTTGAGTTCGCCAGGACTGGTGCACCCGCTAAAGGTCGACCCCGACGCGTCGGTGGTGGACAACGTGCCGGTCTGGGTGGCGCTGCGCCCGGAGAAGATCATGCTGTGCGAAGAACCACCAGCGGACGGCTACAATTTTGCCGTCGGCGAAGTGATACATATCGCCTATCTGGGGGATCTCTCTATCTATCATGTGCGCCTGCAAAGCGGGCAGATGATCAGTGCCCAGCTGCAGAATGAACACCGCCATCGGAAAGGGACGCCCACCTGGGGTGATGAGGTGCGTTTATGCTGGGATGCTGACAGCTGCGTAGTGCTGACGGTGTAAGGAGAGGGCGATGAGTACCGTTGAATCCCCGTCAGGGGAGAAAAAACCGGGCGGTTTCGCATTGTGGGTGGCACGCCTGCAGATGGCGCATGGCCGCAAGCTGGTGATTGCGCTGCCCTATCTGTGGCTGATCCTGTTGTTTATGCTGCCGTTCCTGATCGTGTTCAAGATAAGCCTTGCCGAGATGGCGCGGGCGATCCCTCCCTACACCGAACTGATGGAGTGGGCGGATGGCCAGCTGACGCTGACCCTCAACTTTGCCAACTTCCTGCAGTTGACCGACGATCCGCTCTATTTTGAAGCTTATCTCCAGTCGCTGCAGGTGGCGGGCATATCGACGATCTGCTGCCTGCTGCTGGGCTATCCGCTGGCCTGGGCGGTGGCGCACAGCAAGCCGTCGACGCGCAATATTCTGCTACTGCTGGTGATCCTTCCGTCGTGGACGTCATTCTTAATCCGCGTCTATGCCTGGATGGGGCTGCTGAAAAGCAACGGCGTGTTGAATAACTTCCTGCTGTGGTTAGGGGTTATCGATCAGCCGCTGGAGATCCTGCACACCAACCTGGCGGTGTATATCGGTATCGTGTATGCCTACCTGCCGTTTATGGTGCTGCCGATCTACACCGCGCTGACCCGCATCGACTATTCGCTGGTGGAGGCCTCGCTGGATCTCGGCGCCCGGCCGCTGAAGACCTTCTTCCAGGTGATCGTCCCGCTCACCAAAGGCGGCATTATCGCCGGCTCCATGCTGGTGTTTATCCCGGCGGTGGGGGAGTTCGTGATCCCGGAACTGCTGGGTGGCCCCGATAGCATTATGATTGGCCGCGTGCTGTGGCAGGAGTTCTTTAACAACCGCGACTGGCCGGTCGCCTCGGCGGTGGCGATTGTCATGCTGCTGCTGCTGATCGTGCCGATCATGTGGTTCCACAAGCACCAGCAAAAACAGATGGGAGAGCAGGGATGAACGACTTGCCGGTAGTACGCTCGCCGTGGCGCATTCTGATCCTCGTGCTCGGGTTCACCTTCCTCTATGCCCCGATGCTGATGCTGGTGATCTACTCGTTCAACAGCTCGAAACTGGTGACGGTCTGGGCCGGGTGGTCGACGCGCTGGTATAGCGAATTGTTCCACGATGATGCGATGATGAGCGCGGTAGGGCTGAGCCTGACCATCGCCGCCTGCGCGGCGACGGCGGCGGCGATCCTCGGTACCATCGCCGCGGTGGTGATGGTGCGCTTTGGACGCTTTCGCGGGTCTAACGGCTTCGCATTTATGATCACCGCGCCGCTGGTCATGCCGGACGTGATCACCGGTCTCTCGCTGCTGCTGCTGTTCGTGGCGCTAGGGCATGCCATTGGCTGGCCGTCGGACCGCGGGATGTTAACCATCTGGCTGGCGCACGTCACCTTCTGTACCGCCTACGTGGCGGTGGTGATCTCCTCGCGTTTGCGCGAGCTGGACCACTCGATCGAAGAGGCGGCGATGGATCTGGGCGCCGCGCCGCTGAAGGTCTTTTTCGTCATCACGCTGCCGATGATTATGCCAGCGGTGATCTCCGGCTGGCTGCTGGCGTTCACGCTGTCGCTGGATGACCTGGTGATCGCCAGCTTTGTCTCCGGTCCCGGGGCCACGACGTTACCGATGCTGGTCTTCTCCAGCGTGCGTATGGGGGTCAACCCGGAGATTAACGCCCTGGCGACGCTCATCCTTGGCGTGGTCGGTATTGTTGGTTTTATCGCCTGGTATTTGATGGCCCGCGCAGAAAAGCAGCGAGTGCGCGATATCCAGCGTGCAAGACAAGGCTGAACCACCTAAAATCGGTACAGCAGCCTCCGGTCGGCGCCACCCTGTGGCGCCGTTTTCATGGAAGACATTACGTTGGGATTGTTTACGAAAACTCGCTCATCGCATGCCCGCCTTAACGTCCCTGCGCTGGTGCAGGTGGCGGCCTTTGCTATTATTTTGATCCGCGCTCTGGACCTGCTGATGATCCTCAATCTGTTGGGTCTGCAGGGGCTGAACGAATTCATACACCGCAGCGTCCAGACCTGGAACCTGACGCTGGTCTTCCTCGGCAGCCTGGCGCTGGTATTTGTCGAAATCTGGTGCGCCTTCTCGCTGGTGAAAGGGCGCAACTGGGCGCGCTGGGTCTATCTGCTGACGCAGATTATCGCCGCCGGCTACCTGTGGGCGGCGTCGCTGGGCTACGGGTATCCGGAACTGTTCAGCATTCCCGGCGAATCGAAACGGGAGATTTTCCACTCGCTGGTGATGCAAAAACTGCCGGATCTGCTGGTTCTGACGCTGCTGTTTGTGCCGGCGAACTGCCGTCGGTTTTTCCGCCTGCAATAACGGTGATACAATCCCCGCCCCTGGATTTTTGAAGGTCAATTATGCATTGCGCACTCTACGAAGCCGGCCGCTGCCGCTCCTGTCAATGGCTGGAGCGGCCGGTCCCGCAACAGCTCGCCGATAAAATGGCCGATCTGCGCACGCTGCTGGCGGCGATCCCGGTCGCTGCCTGGGGCGAGCCGGTCAGCGGGCCAGAGACGGCCTTTCGTAACAAGGCCAAGATGGTGGTCAGCGGCAGCGTTGAGCGTCCGCTGCTGGGGATGCTGCATCGCGATGGCACCCCGGTGGATCTCACCGACTGCCCGCTCTATCCTTCATCGTTTGCGCCGGTGTTTGCCGTCCTGAAGCCCTTTATCGCCCGCGCCGGGTTAACCCCCTATAACGTCGCGCGCAAGCGCGGGGAGCTGAAATATCTGCTGCTAACCGCCAGCCAGCAGGGGGAGATGATGCTGCGCTTCGTACTGCGCTCAGAGGCCAAGCTGGCTCAGCTGCGCGCCGCGCTGCCGTGGCTGCAGGCGCAGCTCCCGCAGCTCAAGGTGATCACGGCGAATATCCAGCCGGTGCATATGGCAATCATGGAAGGCGAGCAGGAGATCTTCTTCACCGAACAGCAGGCGCTGGGGGAGGTCTTTAACGAGGTGCCGCTGTGGATCCGCCCGCAAAGTTTCTTTCAGACCAACCCGGCGGTAGCCAGTCGGCTGTATGCCACCGCCCGCGACTGGGTGCGCGCGCTGCCGGTCCAGCATATGTGGGATCTGTTTTGCGGCGTCGGGGGATTTGGCCTGCACTGCGCGACGCCGGCGATGCGCCTGACCGGTATCGAGATTGCCCCGGAAGCGATCGCCTGCGCCAGACAGTCAGCCGCGCAGCTGGGGCTCAGCAATCTGCATTTTCAGGCGCTGGACTCGACGCAGTTCGCCACTCATGAAGCGGATATCCCGCAGCTGGTGTTGGTCAACCCGCCGCGCCGCGGCATTGGCGCCGAACTGTGCGACTATTTAAGCCGCATGGCGCCGCCCTATATCATCTATTCCAGCTGTAACGCTCGCACCATGGCGACCGATATTGCCCGTCTTCGCGGCTATCGCGTCGAGCGGGTCCAGCTGTTTGATATGTTCCCTCACACCGCGCACTACGAAGTGCTGACCCTGCTGGTCCGCGAAGTTTAAACAAAATGTGAAGGCTTTGCGCCGCTGAAATCAGGTAAGCTTGGCGCTGCATGTTTTGTTATTGGTGGGGGGAATCTAATGGCCAAAACCATTCTGCTGGTGGAAGATGACGAGGATATTGCCACGCTGCTGCGGCTCAATCTTCAGGATGAGGGCTATCAGATTGTGCATGAAGCCGACGGCGACCAGGCCCTTGTCCAGCTGGAAAAACAGGTCTGGGATGCGGTGATCCTTGATTTGATGCTGCCTGGCGTCGATGGCCTGGAGATCTGCCGGCGTATCCGTCAGATGACCCGTTACCTGCCGGTGATTATCATCAGCGCTCGCACCAGCGAAATGCACCGCGTGCTGGGCCTGGAGATGGGCGCCGATGATTATCTGGCGAAGCCCTTTTCACTGCTGGAGCTTATCGCCCGCGTCAAAGCGCTGTTTCGTCGCCAGGAGGCGATGGGGCAGAACCTGCTGATGGACGCCGGGCGCCTGTCCTGCCATGGCCTGAGCATCGATCCGCTGTCGCGCGAAGTGAAGCTGCGCGGCGAGGTGGTGGACCTGACGCCGCGCGAATTCGATCTGCTCTATTACTTCGCCCGCCATCCCGGTGAGGTGTTTTCGCGGCTGGCGCTGCTGGAGCAGGTCTGGGGATATCAGCACGAGGGCTATGAGCACACGGTTAATACCCATATCAACCGCCTGCGCAGCAAAATCGAACGTGACCCGGCGGAGCCGGACATTATTCTTACCGTCTGGGGTAAAGGCTATAAGTTCGCCCCGGTGTCGCAAGAGGCCGCCCCGTGATCCGCCGCTTAAGCCTCAGCCAGCGGCTGGCGCTGGTGGTGGTCTCCCTGTTGCTACTGTGCGCGGCGGCAGTGTGCGCCGTTCAGTTACACAGCAGCGCGCAGTATGGCAACGCCATGGTGCAGCGCCTCTCCGCCGGGCTGGCTCAGCAGATTGTGGCCCGCGAGCCGCTGGTGGACGCCCACGGCGAGGTCAACCGACAAACCCTGAAGTCGTTGTTTGACCGCCTGATGACCTTTAACCCCAGCGTGGAGCTCTATCTGCTGTCGCCGGATGGCGACCTGCTGGCCGATGCGGCGCCGCCGGGACATATCCAGCGCCAGCGTATCGATATGGCGCCGGTGCAGGCTTTTCTCACCGGCAGTGCGTCGCCGGTGTATGGCGACGATCCGCGTAGTCTCGACGGACGAAAAGTCTTCAGCGCCGCCCCGCTGCGCGTCGACGGGCAGTTGCGCGGCTACCTGTATATCATTTTGCAGGGAGAGACGTTTAATCAGCTGGCGGCCGACGCCTGGCAAAAAACGCTGTGGAGCATTGTTCTGTGGACGCTGCTGCTGGTGGCCCTGTTTGGCCTTCTGGCAGGGGGGCTGGCATGGTTCTGGGTCACCCGGCCGGTCCGCCTGCTCACCGCCCAGGTCGTGGCGAGCGGTCAGGACAGCATCAGCGCTATCAAAACCCTGGCGGCCCGCACGCCGGAGCCGCAGCCAGGTAACGAGGTGGCGATGCTCGAGAATCGTTTTATTGACCTCGCGCAGCAGATAGCCGGCCAGTGGGATCGGCTGGCCGACAACGACCGCCAGCGCCGCGAATTTGTGGCCAATATCTCCCACGATTTGCGCACGCCGCTGACATCGCTGCTGGGGTATCTGGAAACGCTGACCCTGAAGGACGAATGGCTGACTGCCGAGGAGCGCAGGCAATATCTCACCATCGCCCTGCGTCAGGGCAACAAAGTGCGCCATCTCTCGCAGCAGCTGTTTGAGCTGGCGCGACTGGAGCACGGGGGCATTAAGCCACAGCGCGAGCGTTTCGCGATGGGGGAGCTGATCTCCGATGTCGCACAGAAGTTTGAATTAACTGCCCGCACGCGCGAGGTGAACCTGCATATTGATGTGCCGGGACCGCTGCCGCTGATTAACGCCGATGTGTCGATGATTGAGAGGGTGGTGACCAACCTGCTCGATAACGCGATGCGGCATACTCCCGTCGGCGGGGAGATCCGTCTGGCGGTCTGGCAGGAGGATCAACAGCTCCAGGTGGAAGTGGCAGACAACGGAACGGGCGTCGATGCCGCGCTGCGCGACGATCTGTTCCAGCGGCCATCGGCGTTGTCTACCCAGGCATCGCGGGAGGATCGCGGCGGGTTAGGGCTGCTGATTGTGAAACGAATGTTGGAGCTACACGGAGGCGGTATCAGACTGGTGGAGTCGGTAAGCGGGGCGCGGTTCAGGTTCTTCGTGCCACTTTGAGATATTGCCGGATGGCGGATACGCCTTACCCGGCTACGGGGAAAGAGTAGGCCGGGTAAGCGTAGCGCCACCCGGCAAAAAAGTTACTCCGGGAACCACTGGTTGCTGATTTTCTGGTAGGTACCGTCGGCCTTAATCGCTTTCAGCGCGGTGTTCAGTTTCTCCAGCAGCGCCTTATTATCCGGGCGCACAGCAATGCCGAGTCCGGTGCCGAAGTATTGCGGATCCGTCACTTTCGGCGTGGCTGCGCCCAGCTGCGGGTTGGTTTTCAGCCACTCGTTGACCACCGCCGTGTCGCCGAACACGCCGTCGATACGGCCATTTTTCAGATCGATAATCGCATTCTGGTAGCTGTCATAGGCGACGGTCTTCACCTCAGGATGTTTATCCTGCAGATATTTCTGGTGAGTAGTGCCGTTTTCCATGCCAATCCGTTTGCCTTTCAGGTCATCGAAGGAATGGAACGCGTCTTTTTTGGCGATCACCAGCGCGGAGTTGGCGTAGTACGGGTCGGTGAAGGCCACCTGCTTGCTCCGTTCCGGCGTAATATCCATTCCGGAAATCACCGCATCATATTTCTTGAACTTCAGTGCCGGGATCAGGCTGTCAAACGCGTGGTTGGTAAAGGTACATTCTGCCTGCATTTGTTTGCACAGCGCTTTGGCCAGGTCGAGATCGAAACCGACAATCTGATTATTGGCATCCATCGATTCAAACGGCGGATAGGTTGCGGACACGCCGAAGCTGATTTTCTCTGCGGCGGCAGCGCCGAAGGTGAACGTGGTGAGCAGTGCAGCCAGAACTAACTTTTTCATCGTGGAACTCCCGTCTGTCAATCTTATGATTATTCGCCGTGTCTGCGGCATAGAGTGACAATGCCATTAAATGAATTTATATGCAATAAAAATGATTAAGTATTTTTAATGGCATAAAAAAAGACGGACAGGTGTTAGACTTGTCCGTCTTGTTGTCTGCTTTTTATGCAATATGCTCAGTCGCTAGTTACGTCGCTCGAAGGCCAGCGCTTTACGTTCCACCAGGCGCATCAGCAGCGTCAGCAGTCCGTTGACGATGAGATAGATAATCCCGGCGGCGCCGAACACCATCACGTCGTAGGTGCGTCCGTACAGCAGCTGGCCATGGCCCATCACTTCCATCAGGGTGATGGTATAGGCCAGAGAGGTACTCTTGAAAACCAGCACCACTTCGTTGGAATAGGACGACAGCGCACGCTTAAAGGCATAGGGCAGCAGGATCGCCAGGGTATCCTTTTTACTCATCCCCAGCGCGCTGCAGGACTGCCATTGCCCGTCGGGGATCGCCCGGATGGCGCCATAAAACAGCTGAGTGGTGTAGGCGGCGCTGTTAAGCGACAGGGCGATCAGGGCGCACAGCCACGGTTCGGAGATAAGATGCCACAGCCACGGATAATCCTGCAGCGAAGGAAACTGTCCGGGGCCGTAGTAAATCAGGAAGATCTGCACCAGCAGCGGCGTACCGGTAAACAGGGTGATATAGCCGCGGACTATCCACACCAGCCCCGGCGTTTTCAGCGTCAGGATTATGGTAAAAATCAGCGACAGGATCAGCGCCACGATAATCGACGCCACGGTCAGCGTCAGGCTGGTATGAAGCCCTTTCAGCAGTTCGGGTAAGTAGTCGAGCATCAGCCTGGTCTCCGTTCGAAGCGCGTCGCACGCTGGTCAATCCGCTTAAGGATGTATTGACTCAACAGGGTGATGACGAGATAGATTGCCGCCGCAATGATATACCAGTTAAAGGGTTCCTGAGTGCGAGTGGCGATGCTTTTGGTCTGCAGCATCAGATCGTTGACGCTGATCAGGCTCACCAGCGCGGTGTCCTTCAGCAGCACTAGCCACTGGTTACCGAGACCGGGAAGGGCATGGCGCCACATCTGCGGCATCACCAGGCGGAAGAAAATCGCGGCTTTCGACAGGCCCAGCGCCTGGCCGGACTCCCACTGCCCTTGCGGAACCGCTTTCAGCGCGCCGCGCAGCGTTTGCGAGGCGTAGGCGGCATACAGCAGCGACAGGGCGATCGCCCCGCAGAGGAACGGACTGACGTCAAAGTTCTCAATCTGCATCTGCACCGGGATCTGCGTGAACCCGAGCGGGATGGTGAAACCGTCAGAGAGCGTCAGCAGCAGCTGGGAAGAGCCGAAATAGATAAACAGCACCACCAGAATTTCCGGTAGTCCGCGCAGAATGGTCACAATGCCGGTTGCAAGCCAGGCTACCGGACGCCATTTCACTGACTCCAGTACCGCAAAGAGCATCGCCAGGACCAGGCCGATGGCGAGCGCGCAAACGGCAAGGCCGACGGTCATCCCGGCGGCGCTTGCTAATGGAAAAATTTCGTTCATTCAGTCTTACTTCTGGAACCATTTGTTATAGATGGTCTGGTAAGTGCCGTCTTTCTTCACTTTTTCCAGCGCAGCGTTAAATTTCTGCTGCAGATCGGTGTTGCCCTGACGCACGGCAATGCCCAGCCCGGTGCCGAAATAGGCTTTGTCGGTCACTTTGTCGCCCACGGCCGCCAGCTTCGGATTGCTCTTCAGCCATTCGGTGACCACGGCGGTATCACCAAAGACTGCGTCAATACGACCGTTCTGCAGGTCCAGCTTCGCATTCTGGTAGCTGTCGTAAGGAACGGTAGTAATTTCCGGATGTTTATCGGTGATGAATTTCTGGTGGGTGGTGCCGTTCTGCACGCCCACTTTTTTGCCCTTCAGCTGGTCAATGCTGGTGAACTTACCCTGCTGACCGACGAACAGCGCCGAGTTGTCATAATACGGGGTAGAGAACAGCACCTGCTTTTCACGCTCCGGCGTGATGTCCATCCCGGCCATGACCGCGTCGAAACGGCGGAATTTCAGTCCCGGGATCAGGCTGTCAAAGGCCTGGTTGGTAAAGGTACAGGTGGCATCGATCTCTTTACACAGCGCGTTCGCCAGATCGACATCGAAACCGACGATCTGGTTGTTGGCGTCCACCAGCTCAAACGGAGGGTAGGAGGCCTCGGTGGCGAAACGAATGGTCTGCGCGGCGGAAGCGGAGAGGCTCATGCCTGCGAGCAGGGCGGCAATCAGTACTTTTTTCATCGTCATTTCCCCGAAAAACATCAATGTGAAAGATAGTTTTTAAACGCGTCAGTTTGCGGATGCGTGAAGCAGGAGGCATCCCCTTGCTCGACGATATGGCCATTTTCCATATACACCACCCGACTGGCCGTCTTGCGCGCCACTTCAACTTCGTGGGTGACGATAACCTGGGTGATGCCGGTTTCAGCCAGCTCGCGGATAATGCTGACGATTTGAGCCGTGATTTCCGGATCGAGCGCCGCGGTAGGCTCATCGAACAGCAGGACCTGCGGCTCCATCATCAGCGCGCGGGCGATAGCCACACGCTGCTGCTGGCCGCCGGATAAATGCAGCGGATAGCGATCGCTGTAAGGCTTCAGACGCAGGCGTTCCAGCAGCTTCTCTGCACGAGCCAGCGCCTGATCCTTGCTTAACCCCAGTACGCGACAGGGGGCTTCGATCAGGTTTTGCTGCACCGTCAGGTGCGGCCACAGGTTGTACTGCTGAAAGACCATGCCGACGTTCTGACGCAGCTCGCGAATCGCTTTATCGGACGGCGCTTTGGTGAAGTCGAATTGGTTGCCGGCGATGGATAACGAACCGGAACGCGGCATCTCCAGCAGGTTGAGTACGCGCAGCAGCGAGCTCTTCCCGGCACCGCTGGGGCCGAGCAGCACCAGCGTTTCCCCCTGCGGGCAATCCAGCGTGATGTCGAACAGCGCCTGGTGCGCGCCGTAGAAGCAATTAATGCCGTTTAGTTTAATACTCATCTGGGCAGTCTGATACGAATAGCTATTGAGGCCGCAAATACTACCTTTGGCAGAATAGTTATGCAATATTTATGCGTTAAAAGTTAAATCTAAACCACGTTTAGCTTTAAAGTTAGCACAAAATATGGCCTGGTGGGTGAGGGGGGCGCAAATGTCGGCATTCCCGGGGCGAATACCGACATTTTACCGGGGTTATCGTTTCAGCGACGTGGCTTCAACTCCGGAATCAGCGTTTCTCCAGACTCTGTCGCAAGGAACCCGCTGGTGCGTGGCTGTTATTGCCGAGATAGCGAACGTCATCGACGGCCCAGCACTGGCCTTCCTGGATCATCAGCACTTCATCTTTCCAGCTTTGGGTGCCCTGTTTCAGTTCGACGCGTAGCGGAATATTGCGCGCATCACGGTTCGGGATGGTGGAGGCGCTGGCAACGACGGCGCTGTCCGCCGGGGTGCTGCTGCTGGAGAACGGGTTAGCCTGTAACAGTTTGCTGTTGGCCGGATCCTGGCGGGCGTCGTTGAGTAACTGCGCCAGCCCGTCGCTCAGATAGGGGCGCAGTGCTGCCGGATCCTGAGTGCGGTTCTGGATCTGGGTGTCATAGAATTTTTGCGCTACGTCGTCAGGGCCGCCTTCAACGCAGGGGCCGCTGCGAGTGCCATTATCTTTATAGGCCGGGGTGACGGTCGTACAGGCGCTGAGCGCCAGCGCGCAAGGGAGAAGTACAGCAAGAAGTTTGTAGCGCATGATGATTTCCTTATAAGCAAACTACGTTTTCAGTTTCCGTTAAAGCATAGCGTATAGCGTGCGGATTGTACTTGACGCAAAGAGCTAAGACCTTGATGTGACTACGGCCTTAGGGCAGGAAATCGACAATGAGCATCACAGAGTGATATTAAGGCAGGAAAGACCAGGCGTCGTTTAAAAATAAACAGACTTTTTGAGCAAACAAGAAACATTACCCGGCAATATGATAATGTTTCTTGAGATATAAGATTAATTACTTCTTCTTATAGATGTTAGCGGAGACGTGCAGTTTTTTATCGGTATTACCGGAGGAGAGCACGATAACGTCCGCGCCTTTTTCATCGGCCTTTTTAATCAGTTCTTCTCGGGCATCGCTCGGCGCAGTCTGGCCAGTAGAGGAAATGGTGCCGATTTTGGTATATTGCGTATGGACCTTATTAAAGGCTTCTTTCGTTAAAATCTCAGCGGAGAAGGCGTTCGCCGTTAAAAACAATGCTGCACCTGCCACTAAAGCTGCATATTTCATATTTTTAAACTCCATTGTTTATTTTGCTATCATCATGCTCTTGTTTTAACTGACCAATGAGCGGTTTCAGATTGTACTAACGCCGTTTTTTTTTCAAGTGCCATACTGCAATTTTATGACGTTTAGGTAACTATTTTTTAAACAAAAGATGACGTGGTTCTCATTGATAATTCTTGCTTTTTTTTGCCGGATGAACATAGGGGCGGCGCCAGACCTTTTTCCACTGTTGTTAGCTGAAAATTAGCTGAGGCGCCGGCAGGAGAAGGGGGCGGGGCGCTGACAGACATTCCCGGGAACATGGTTTATCATAAAGAAGAGCAGGGGCTACGCCCATGGTCATGCAGGTCACCAGGGAGACAAGATGTTAACGAATAAGCGAGAGAGTACGCGGGAGCAGCGAGCCGCGTTGTGGGCCACCCGAGATAATGTCCAGAGACATGCGCTGTCGATGAGTATGCCCTGGCTGGCCTTCGTCAACATCGCTTTCGCGTTAATGATTTTCTTCCGTAATTTCATCTTCACTTATTTTGATCAGAAGTTACTGACGCACCAGGCGGTTATTCCTTATATTGAAGTGGCGCTGATTGCGGTCATTATTATTTCGACTATTTTAGCGGTCATCGCCGTCACGCCACGGCTGGCGCAGGGGCGATATACGCTGAATGTTATTACCGGGCTGCTGCTGGCGCTCAGCCTGTGCTGGTCCCTGAGTAATTACTGTTTTATCTTTTTCTGGACCTTGCCCTTCGCCTGGCCACTGCTGGTGATTTTAATGACCACCGGCCTCACCGCGCTGTATCACCACTGGCCCGGAATTATCGCCTTTATGCTACCGATGTGGGTGACCGCCTTGCTGGCAGGGGTGCAGATTCACTATGACGCTGAAGTACGATTTTTGACCTTGTGGGCTATTTTTACGGCGATTTTGCTTTATGGGCGGCGTATTCTGCAGCGCTGGTATGACGAAGCCTGGGATACGCATCAGGAAAATATGCAGCTTATCCATCGGCTGGAAAGTATCGCCAACCAGGATGCCTTAACCGGAACGGCCAACCGCCGGGCACTGAATGCTTTTCTGGCGCAGCTCTGGGAGCAAAAAGCGCCGTTAGCGCTGATGATGATCGATGTTGATTACTTTAAGCGCTATAACGACCATTACGGTCATCAGGCCGGCGATGACTGCTTATTGTCTGTCGCGCAGGTGCTTAAAATGGCGGTGCGGGCTGAGGACGATCTGGTGGCCCGCTACGGCGGCGAGGAGTTTGTGGTGGCGCTGCCCGGGGTTTCCTTAGCGCACGCCACCGCCATTGCCGAGCGCATTCAGCAGAAAATCCACGACGCGGCCCTACCGCATGAAGCCTCAGCAGTGGCGGAGGTAGTGACCGTCAGTATGGGGATCGTGGCTTCCGATGGTACGGTCCCGGTGGAGGCGCTCATCGCCCGGGCGGACAGTGCGTTGTACCAGGCTAAAAATAAAGGACGTAATCAATGGTCTTATTAACCCGGCTCCACTGCCGGGCGAGGGAGAAGGGATGAAACGGATTGCGCGGATCGCCCTGCTGGCGCTGCTGCTAACCGGCTGTGCCGGGGAAAAGGGAATTATCGATCGCGATGGATACCAGCTGGACACTCGCTATCCGGCGCAGGCGGCCTATCCGCGAATAAAAGTGCTGGTGATCCACTATACGGCAGACAATTTTGATGTTTCTCTGGCGACGTTGACCGATAAAGAGGTCAGCTCCCACTATTTAATCCCCGAGCAGCCGCCGCGTTATCATCATAAACCGCGGATCTGGCAGTTGGTGCCGGAAGAGGATTTAGCCTGGCACGCCGGGGTGAGCTACTGGCGCGGCAGTACGCGTATCAATGATACGTCCATCGGCATTGAGCTGGAGAACCGCGGCTGGCAGAAGACGGCGGGCGTCAAAAGCTTTACCCCCTTCCATCCGGAACAGATAGCGGCCCTGATCCCGCTGGCGCGCGATATTATCACCCGCTACCACATCGCGCCGCAGAACGTGGTGGCCCATGCCGATATCGCGCCGCAGCGTAAAGACGATCCGGGGCCGCTGTTTCCCTGGCAACAGCTGGCGCAGCAGGGGATTGGCGCCTGGCCTGACGAGCAGCGAGTGGCCTTTTATCTGAACGGACGGCCGGCCAGCGATCCCGTTGACCCAGAGGTGGTGCTGGATTTACTGGCGCGCTACGGCTATCAGGTGACGCCGGAGATGACCCCCGCGCAGAAGAAGCGGGTGATTATCGCCTTCCAGATGCACTTCCGTCCGCAGCGCTGGGATGGCGTAGCGGATGCGCAAACTGAAGCGATAGCCGAGGCGCTGTTAGAAAAATATGGCCAGGGTTAGCGGTGAAGTTTACCGTGGTCGCGTAGCCAGGCGGCGGTACGCACAATGCCGTCGTCAAGCGTCACCACCGGCTGATAGCCCAGTTCATCCTGCGCGCGGGTGATGTCGAGCGTAAAATCAAAGTTAAGTTTGGAAACGCCGTAGTGGGTAAAGGCGGGCTCTTTGGCTGTTTTATCACCAAAACGTTCCATGCTGCGGGCAATAATATCCAGCATCGGGTAGGGAACTGAGCGGATCCGGCACTTGATGCCCAGCTCGTCGATCAGTTTCTGCACGATGCTTCGCAAGGTGCGCGGTTCGCCGTTGCTGATATTCCACGCGCGGGCGGAAGGAAGATGATCGCAGGCCGACTGGCTCGCCAGCCACATCGCATGCACGGCGTTTTCATAATAGGTCATGTCGACCAGCGCGCTGCCGCCCCGCGGCAACAGGACGCTGCCATAATGCTGCATCATTTGCGCCAGCCGGGGAATAAAGACTTTGTCGTGCGGCCCGAACAGGCTCTGCGGGCGCAGAATAGTAAAACGGGTATGCGGGTTGGCCTGCGCCAGCAGGTTGATCACCTCCTCGCTGGCCGCTTTGCTGCGGGCAAACTCGTTGGCGAAGCGGTGCGGGCGGAAATCTTCCTGGATATCGCGATGGTGGTGATAATCGAAATAGAGCGATGGCGAAGAGATATGGACGAAATTGCGTACCCCCCATGCTACAGACCATTCGCCCAGGCGACGGGTGGCGCGGACGTTAGCGAGATCGAAAGCCTGCTGGGTGCCCCAGGGCGATGTAAAACTCGAGCAGTGCCACAGGGTATCGATACCGGCGAGCATCACTTTAGCCTGCGAAGAGACCAGCTCGGTTAAATCTGCCGGGATGAATTCCGCCCCCATTTTGCTCAGAAGCTTACCCATCGCTTCGTTGCGCCCGGTGGCTCGCACGCTGATGCCCTTATTGCGCAGATATTCCACTGCGTTGCGGCCTAATCCGCTGGTCGCACCGGTAACCAGTACCTTCATATCACTCAACTGTCCCAGAAAAGAATTTCGTGCGCATTTTTCCGTGATTCTCCCGACTATGCAATGAGAATCATGAAAGAATAATACTTATCCTTCGTCTATGCCTGAGATTTGTTCGGCCAGCCGGGCGATGCGTTGCGCCATACCGCGGAAAATAAACAGATGCGCCGGGATCATCAGCAGCCAGTAGACCAGTCCGGGCATACCGTGCGGGTGCCACCAGGCGCGCACGTCCAGTTCACGACGCTCGCCTTTATCGTTAATCGTAAAGCTTAACCGGCCCAGGCCCGGCGCTTTCATGCCGAATAATAAGGTTAGCTGTTTTTCTTCCTCCACGATAATCACCTTCCAGCTGTCGACCGTATCGCCGGTTTGCAAATAGTCGCGCTGTGGCCGCCCTTTAGCTAAGCGGTGGCCGACCAGCAGGTCCATCGCACCGCGGGTTTTCCACAGGATATTGCCGAAAAAATATCCCTCTTTACCGCCGATTTGGTTAACGACTTGCCACAGCGCCTTGCGGCTCGCCTGGGTGGTCACGGTACAGCCAGCCTGCTTCGGAAAGTAGCCGTACTCCGGGCGCCAGCGGGCGAAGGCCTGCGCGTCGTAGCCCCAGTCGCTGGAGTTTACCAGCCGCTCTTCGTCTTTCAGCGTGAGGCGGACTGCCTGATCGAAGGGGATCAGCGTTTGCGGGATCAGCGCGCGCAGGGCGCGGTCGTCGGCAATCAGATCGTGCTTCAGCCCCTGGATCAGCGCCTTGGCGATGGTTGGCGGGACCGAGGTGATAACGTTAAGAAACCACACCGAGATCCAGCGCGTCGGCAAGGGGATGGGAATGAGAGGGCGATGTTTGCCGCTGACGGCCATAAAGCGAATGAACTGCTGCTGATAGCTTAAGACCTCCGGACCGGCGGCTTCAAAGACGCGGTGTTCGCGGGACGGATGGTTCAGCAGCTCAACCAGGTCAACGAGCAGGTTTTCCAGCGCGACAGGGGTGGTACGCGAGCGTACCCAGCGCGGGGGTGTGAGCACTGGCAGGTTATAAACCATGTCGCGCATCACCTCGAAGGCGGCAGAGCCGGCGCCGACGATAATCCCGGCCCGCAGTTCGGTCACGGGTACACCCGACTCTCGCAGGACATCGCCGGTTACCTGACGGGCGCGCAGATGGTCAGATTGTTCCTGCACCGGGGCCTGCAGCGAACTGAGGAATATCACCTGGCGCACTGACGACTGACGCAGGGCATCGCGCACATGCGTGGCCACCCGCCGCTCATGGGCGATAAAATCGCCGCCTTCGCCCATGCCGTGGACCAGATAATAAAGGGTATCGATGCCGGCGAGCAGTGCAGGCAGAGCCTGCGGCTGATTAAGATCGACTGACCGACAGGTGACGCCGGGCAAATCGAGCTTTTGCAGTCGGTCGATATGGCGTGCCGCCGCCAGCACTGAATAACCCCGCGCGCTTAACTCGCGCACCAAATGCTGGCCAATATAGCCGCTGGCGCCGAGCACCAGAACAGATTGCGACACGCCTGACTCCTTAGCGCTGTAAAAAAGCCTGCCAGTGAGCGACCACCTCGCTCAGCTGCTGACGATTGACATCCAGGTGAGTGACCAAACGGACGATTGGCGAGGCGTTGATCAACACGCCGCGCGACTGCATAAACTCGCCGAGCGCCGGGGCCTGCGCTTCGCCGACGCGCACAAACAGCATGTTGGTATCGTGGCGGGTGACGTCGGCGCCGATGGCGCGCAGCTGCTCCGCCATCCACGCGGCGTTGTCATGATCCTCCTGCAAGCGCTGCACGTTATTTTTCAGCGCGTACAGCCCGGCAGCAGCCAGAATGCCCGCCTGGCGCATGCCGCCGCCGACCATTTTCCGCCAGCGGACGGCACGGCGAATGTACGCCTCGCTGCCGAGCAGCAGCGAGCCTACCGGAGCGCCAAGCCCCTTTGACAGGCAGATGGTGAAGGAGTCGCAGTACTGGGCGATATCACGCAGTTCGCAGCCGTAGGCCACCACGGCGTTAAAGATGCGCGCGCCGTCGACGTGCAGCGCCAGGTCGCGCTGGCGGGTAAATGCCCAGGCTTCCTGCAAATAGTCGCGCGGCAGCACCTTACCGTTATGGGTATTTTCCAGGCTGAGCAGACGGGTGGGGGCGAAATGAATATCGTCGGGTTTGATTTTCGCCGCCACTTTCTCCAGCGGCAGCGAACCATCCGCTGCGGCGTCAATCGGCTGTGGCTGAATACTGCCGAGTACCGCCGCGCCGCCGGCTTCGTACAGATAGTTATGTGCCCCCTGGCCGACGATATACTCTTCGCCGCGCTGGCAGTGGCTGAGCAGACCAACGAGGTTGGCCTGGGTGCCGGTGGGCAGAAACAGCGCCGCCTCTTTGCCGGCGAGATCGGCGGCATAGCGCTGAAGTTCATTGACGGTAGGGTCGTCGCCATACACATCGTCCCCGACCGGGGCGGCCATCATGGCTTCCAGCATGGCACGCCCGGGGCGGGTAACGGTATCACTGCGCAGATCGATCACGGCTTTTCCTTGTTCTGGTTCAGAGTATGGCTTCTGTTTTACCTGAGCCAGTTGGTTTTCGCCAGTTCGATGACTTCATCGCCGCGCCCGCTGATGATCGCCCGCAGCATATACAGGCTAAAACCTTTCGCTTGTTCCAGCTTGATCTGCGGCGGGATCGCCAGTTCCTCTTTAGCGACGACGACATCGACCAGCACCGGGCCGTCGGTGCGAAAAGCGGTCTGTAGCGCTTCATCCACCTCGGAGGCTTTTTCAACGCGTATACCTTTGATACCGCAGGCCTCGGCGATGCGGGCGAAGTTGGTATCGTGGAGCTCCGTACCGTCGGTGAGATAGCCCCCAGCCTTCATCTCCATCGCCACGAAGCCCAGCACGCTGTTGTTAAAGATGACAATTTTCACCGGCAGCTTCATCTGCGCCAGCGACAGAAAATCGCCCATCAGCATGCTGAACCCGCCGTCGCCGCACATGGCCACTACCTGCCGCTCCGGCGCAGTGGCCTGGACGCCGATGGCCTGCGGCATGGCGTTGGCCATTGAGCCGTGGTTGAACGAGCCCAGCAGACGACGTTTGCCGTTCATTTTGAGGTAGCGTGCTGCCCAGACGGTCGGGGTACCGACATCGCAGGTGAAAATGGCGTCTTCATCGGCAAAATGACTGATCTGCTGCGCCAGATACTGCGGGTGAATGGCTTTATCACTGGGTTTAGCCAGATCGTCGAGGCCTTTTCGCGCGTCGCGATAGTGCTCCAGCGCCTTATCCAGGAAGTGGCGATCGGTCTTCTCTTCCAGCAGCGGCAGTAGCGCTTTCAAGGTCGATTTAATATCGCCCACCAGCGCCATATCGACCTTACTGTGCGCGCCGATGCTGCCGGGGTTGATGTCGATCTGAATAATTTTGGCGTCGGTTGGATAGAAGGCGCGATAGGGGAACTGGGTGCCCAGCAGGATCAGGGTATCGGCATTCATCATGGTGTGGAAGCCAGAGGAGAAGCCAATCAGCCCGGTCATGCCGACATCGTACGGATTGTCGTACTCCACGTGCTCTTTGCCGCGCAGGGCGTGGACGATGGGGGCTTTAATTTTGGCCGCGAACTCCACCAGCTCCTGGTGAGCGCCGGCGCAGCCGCTGCCGCACATGAGCGCGATATTGCTGGAGTAGCGAATAAGCTGCGCCAGCTTGCGCAGTTCTTCTTCCGCCGGAGTGACCGTTGGCAACGGCGCATGATACCAGTGGCTGCTGGCGCTCTCCGGGGCGGCCTTCAGCGCCACGTCGCCGGGCAGCACCACCACCGAGACGCCGCGGTTAATCACCGCTTTACGCATGGCGATGGCCAGCACCTGCGGCATTTGTTCCGGGGTGGAGACCAGCTCGCAGTAGTGGCTGCATTCGCGGAACAGTTCCTGAGGATGGGTCTCCTGAAAATAGCCGCTGCCGATTTCGCTGGAGGGGATGTGGGCGGCAATGGCCAGCACCGGCACATGGTTACGATGACAGTCAAACAGACCGTTAATCAGATGCAGGTTGCCCGGCCCGCAGGAGCCGGCGCAGACCGCCAGTTCGCCGGTCAGTTGCGCCTCGGCGCCAGCGGCGAAAGCAGCGACCTCTTCGTGCCGGGTGGGCATCCAGTCAATGGTGCCCATGCGGTTCAGACTATCGCTCAATCCATTGAGGGAATCTCCGGTGACGCCCCAGATACGTTTCACGCCAGCCTGTTCCAGCGTTTTGGCAATGTATGCGGCCACGGTTTGTTTCATGATCTCCATCTCCTTTTTGTGATAACGCCTTCAAGCTTAGATGAAACTGCAGGTTACGTTGCTGATTGCCCCTTATTTTTTGCTGGTTTTATTGCTGAAAAATTGTGCATACTCTGGGACCACACAGGGTGTAAAACAGGAAGCACATCATATGGTTAAGGGAATGTTAAACGCAGTAAATAAAACGCTGTCGCATGAAGACGCCGGTAAACTCTTGTTACGACTCGCCGTCGGCGGGTTAATGCTGTTTCACGGTCTGCACAAGCTGCTGGACGGCGTGGGCGGGATCAGCGGCATGCTGGTGGCGAAGGGGTTGCCGGGGTTTATCGCCTACGGTGTGCTGGTGGGGGAAGTGGTCGCTCCTTGCTTGTTAATTCTCGGCGTCCTGACCCGTCCGGCGGCGCTGGTGCTGGCGTTCACCATGGTGGTGGCGTGGCTGATGGTCGGTCTCGGCAAGACGTTTGCGCTTGATGCGGTGGGGGCGTGGGCGATCGAGAACCTGGTCTATTTCTTTGTTGGCGCGCTGGCTATTGCGCTACTCGGCGCGGGGCGTTATTCGCTGGCCGGTCAGTCGGCCTGGCGGTAAAAATGCCTCATTCGTCCTGGGGCGTAAAGTCGATACTGTTGTCGGTTTGCAACTTTTTCAGTCCGAGAAAGCGTTTATCTCATGTCGCCTGAGCGTTTATTGTCGCCAGGGATTTTCCCGGAGGCGGCGCATTGCGCCTTCTCCGGGCTATCCAATCGCACAGCGCTGTAGCCCCGGTAAGCGGTAGCGCCACCGGGGATTTTGACCTCAGGCCAGCACCAGATCGCTCTGCGGATGGCAGGAGCAGGCCAGCACATAGCCGTCGGCGATTTCGGCGTCAGTGAGCGTCATGGTGCTGGTGACGCTGTACTTCCCGGAAACCACTTTCGTTTTACAGCAACCGCAGACGCCGGCGCGGCAGGCGACGGTCACCGGCACCTTATTACTCTCAAGCGCATCAAGCAGTGTGGTGCCCACCGGCGCGTAAAACTCGCGCGCTGGCTGCAGTTTGGTAAATTTCAGGCCACTGGTCGCGGCCTCCGCCACTGGGGTGAAGAACTTCTCCTTAAAGAAGCGGGTGACGCCCAGAGCGGCAACATCCTGCTCGACCTTCTCCATATAAGGCGCCGGGCCGCAGGTCATCACGGTGCGGCTGGCTAAATCCGGCACGCTCTGCAGCAGCTCCCGGGTCAGACGGCCGGCGACAAAGCCATGAGTGGCATGATGCTCCGCCACCAGGGTGACTGGATACTGGCGCCACTCCTCGGCAAAGATCACATCCTCCGGCGAACGCACGTTATAGATCACCTGCACGTCGGCCTGCGGTCGATACTTCGCCAGCCAGCGGCGCATCGACATTATTGGCGTTACGCCGCAGCCGGCGGCCAGCAGCAGGAATTTATCTTCCGCTTTATCGTCGCAGGTAAACTCGCCCATCGCATCGGACAGCCAAAGGTAATCGCCGCGTTTGACTTCGCGGGTCAACCATTGCGAACCCGCGCCCTCGTCAATACGGCGAACGGTCAGCGTAATGTACTCGCTGACCCCCGGCGTGGAGGAAAGGGTATAGGCGCGCAGTGTTTCCGCCGAGTTATGCACGCTGACCAGGGCGTACTGGCCGGCGCGGTACGGATAGTAATCGTGGCACAGCAGCGAAAGGGTCCACACGTCCGGGGTTTCCTGGTGAATGTGGTGAACCTGCATCCGCCACGGGCACTGGGAGGTTGGCATGGTCATCAGGGACTCCTTATGCGCTCAGCAGCTGCTGCATATCTTGTTCTACGGTGGTCACCGAACGCAGACCAAACTTCTCATTGAGGACCGCCAGCAGATCCGGAGTGAAGAAGCCAGGCGCTGTCGGGCCGGTGACGATGTTTTTCACCCCCAGCGACAGTAGCGTCAGCAGAATGACGATCGCTTTTTGTTCAAACCAGGAGAGCACCAGCGACAGCGGTAGATCGTTAACGCCGCAGCCCAGTTTTTCCGCCAGCGTCACTGCCAGAATAATTGCCGAGTAGGCATCGTTGCACTGACCGGCGTCGACCAGACGCGGCAGGCCTTCGATATCACCGAAGTCCAGCTTGTTGAAGCGATATTTACCGCAGGCCAGCGTCAGGATCAGGCAGTCGTCCGGCACACTGGTGGCGAAATCAGTGAAGTAGTTACGTTCGCCGCGGGCGCCATCGCAGCCGCCGACGAGGAAGATGTGGCGCAGTTTTTCACGGCTGACCAGATCGATTAGCGTATCCGCTGCGCCAAGCAGCGTCTGACGGCCAAAGCCGACGGTGATCAGATGCGGGATTTCGCTGTACGGGAAGCCCGCCATCTGCTGCGCCTGGGTGATAACCGGGGAGAAGTCTTCGCCTTCCAGATGGTTCACGCCCGGCCAGCCGACGATGCTGCGGGTCCAGATACGATCGTCGTAGGCGCCGACGGTGGGGTCGATGATGCAGTTCGAGGTCATCACGATAGGGCCTGGGAAGCGGGCGAATTCCACCTGCTGGTTCTGCCAGCCGCTGCCGTAGTTGCCGATCAGATGTTTGAATTTACGCAGCTCCGGATAGCCGTGTGCCGGCAGCATTTCGCCGTGGGTATAGACGTTGACGCCGGTGCCTTCCGTCTGCTCCAGCAGGTTGTAGAGATCTTTCAGGTCGTGGCCGGAGATCAGGATGCACTTCCCTTCGGTGGCTTTAACGTTGACCTGAGTCGGCGTCGGGTGGCCGTATTTGGTGGTTTCACCGGCGTCAAGGATGCTCATCACCTGGAAGTTCATCTGGCCGATCTCCATCGAACATTCGAGCAGCGCGTTCATATCCGCAGGCCAGGTTCCCAGCCATGCCATGATTTTATGGTACTGGGCATAAATCGCGTTGTCGTACTGGCCGAGTACATGGGCGTGCTCCATATAGGCCGCCGCGCCTTTCAGACCGTACAGGCACAGCAGGCGCAGGCCGAGGATATTCTCGCCGATGGCGGCTTTATCTTTATTTGGGGCATAGTCTGCCGCCTGACGCTGCAGGTCACCCAGATCGTCGCTGACCAGGTGTAGATCGGCTACCGGGTTATCAACCGCGGCGCTGGCGTCGAGATTCAGGCACTGTGCTTTCAGCGCCTCACGCAGGGCAATCGCCTGACGGGCATAGCCGACGATACGCGGAGAATCGAAGTTGACGTTGGTCAGGGTGGAGAAGAAGGCGCGGGGGGCAAAGCTGTCGACCTCATGATCGATAATGCCATATTCGCGGGCCTTGAGCGCCCAGGCGGACAGGCCTTGCAGTGATGCAATCAGCAGATCCTGCAGATCGGAGGTTTCCGCTGTTTTACCGCACATCCCCTGCGCGTAAGAGCAGCCGTTGCCGGCTGGGGTACGAATGGTTTGTTCACATTGCACACAAAACATGGTCACACCTTTAAAGTTATATTTAATATACATGTTTAAGATTATGCCGCATGGCACAAGGTGAAAAGGCATTTCTGATACAACTTAAAGGGAGATTGATTTAGCGCAAATTTGGCGGCAGGAAGTCTGCCGCCAGCGCGTACTCAGGCGGTAAAAAAGGCGATCAGGATCGGGACCAGCAGGCTAAGCAGAAAACCGTGCACGATGGCGGCAGGGACGATCTCGACTCCGCCGGAACGCTGGAGCACCGGTAAGGTGAAGTCCATCGAGGTGGCGCCGCACAGCCCCAGCGCTGTGGAGCGGCTGCGGCGAACAAGGCCTGGAATTAACATAATAGCCAGCAGCTCGCGACACAGATCGTTAAAGAACGCCGCGCTGCCGATCACCGGGCCAAAGGATTCGGTGAGTAAAATACCGGAGAGCGAGTACCAGCCGAAACCGCTCGCCATCGCCAGACCGGTCTTTAACGGCAGACCGAGAATAAAGGCGTTAAGTATCCCGCCGAGTAATGAACTGGCCATAACCACCACGGCGACGATCATTCCCCGACGGTTAAGGACTATTTGTCGCAGACTCATTCCATTATTGCGTAATTGAATACCGACGAGGAACAGGAGAAAGATCAGCGTATATTCGCTGGCTTCGGTCGCGTGCTGTAAAAAAGACAGGCCGGTCAGGCCGAGCAGAAAACCGAGCACGACCACGCCGCACAGCTGCAGCGATTCCAGGGCCATGGCCAGGCGCGAGGGTAATTTCTCCTGCCGATGCTGGCTGCGCCATGGCATTTTACTTTCCAGCCACAGCAGGGCGGCAATATTACACAGTAAAATGATGACCACGCTCACCGCGGCGTAATGCAATATGGCCAGCAGGTTGCTGGCCAGATTGTCGAGGAACGCCAGGCTGATCCCCATAAAAAAAATGATGACATAGACAATCCAGCTGAGCATCCGGTTAATCAGTTTTAGCGCGGAGGGTTGACGAAGTGGCACCAGATAGCCGACAACCAGCGGCAACAGAATGATGAAGAGTCCCGAGAACATGAACGATGCAGCCCTTGCATAATGAGAATAGCGCCCATGACACTACCCAAATCACCGGGCCGAGTAAAGCTGTCACCAGAAAGAAAAAGCCCGGAAACCCGGGCTTTACAAAGGATTAATCGCGTTTTTCCAGCAGGGTGCGATACAGCACGCCGCCGAGGATCCCGCCGACGATCGGCATGACCCAGAACAGCCACAGCTGCTGTAGCGCCCAGCCGCCCTGGAAAATCGCTACCGCGGTGCTGCGCGCCGGGTTGACCGAGGTGTTGGTGACCGGAATGCTGATCAAATGGATGAGGGTCAGCGCCAGGCCGATAGCGATCGGCGCAAAGCCCGCCGGTGCGTGTTTATCGGTCGCGCCATGGATTACCAGCAGGAAGCCGCAGGTCAGGACAATTTCAATGACGATAGCCGACAGCATGGAGAAACCGCCCGGGGAGTGTTCGCCATAGCCATTGGAGGCAAAGCCGCTGGCGGCGGCATCAAAGCCGGCTTTACCGCTGGCCACCACGTACAGCACCGCCGCGGCAATAATGCCGCCGACCACCTGAGCGATAATATAGCCAATGACCTCTTTCGCCGGGAAACGGCCGCCGGCCCACAGACCCAAGGTCACTGCCGGGTTGAAATGCCCCCCGGAAATATGGCCAACCGCAAACGCCATGGTTAATACTGTTAAGCCAAATGCCAACGCGACGCCGGCAAAACCAATGCCGAGCTCAGGGAATGCTGCGGCAAGCACGGCGCTACCGCAGCCACCAAATACAAGCCAGAAGGTGCCGAAGCATTCGGCTGCTAATTTTCTGAACATAACCACCTCAATTAAAATGTATACGCGCACGAGCGGACCGTGCCGGTCTTTATTTATCGTGATAAGGGATGACGATAAAAATAAAGCGGCGTTATTCTAGAGATAACCGCCATCCCAGAGCCAGTTAAATATATTGATGTTATTTGATTTAGGGCAAGGTGAGTGGATTCCTTTTGCCAGTTTAGCCTTTCCTTTATCCGTGGAAGATTATCAATAGTGTAGAACATAACGCCTGAAATAAAACTATTTTGTTTGATGAATAATCAACAGCCGTTAATAGGCGATAAGTGAGTAATTTTATGAATATATTTAATCTGCTGAATATGATGCGCCGATGCGATTAAGCAGAGTGTCATCTTGCCGCTGCCCTCGCTATACTGTTGATTACTGAAGGAGAGTGGTGGTTTAGCGGAGGGGATATGCTTCTTGAGCGCGTAGAAATCGTCGGTTTTCGCGGTATCAATCGTTTGTCGTTGATGCTGGAGCAAAATAACGTCCTGATCGGGGAGAACGCGTGGGGGAAGTCCAGTCTGCTTGATGCACTAACCCTGCTTTTGTCCCCTGAGTTCGATCTTTATCACTTTGTCCGCGATGACTTCTGGTTTCCCCCGGGTGACATCCAGGGGCGCGAGCACCATTTGCATATTATCCTGACCTTCCGCGAAAGCGAACCGGGCCGCCATCGGGTCCGGCGTTTTCGTCCGCTTCAGCGCTGCTGGGTACCTTGTGACGATGGTTATCATCGGGTGTTCTACCGCCTGGAAGGCGAGCTCGCCGATGACGACACTGTGATGACCCTGCGGAGCTTTATCGATGGCGAAGGCGAAGCGCTGGCGGTTGAGGATATTGATGATCTGGCCAGACACCTGGTGCGTCTGATGCCGGTGCTGCGCCTGCGCGACGCGCGCTTTATGCGGCGCATCCATAACGGAACGGTACCGCATTCGCCGCAGATAGAGATCACCGCCCGCCAGCTGGATTTTCTCTCCCGGGAACTGGTCAGTCATCCGCAAAATTTATCGGACGGTCAGATCCGCGAGGGGTTGTCGGCCATGGTGCAGCTGCTGGAGCATTACTTTGCCGAGCAAAGCAGCGCCCAGACGCGACATCGTCTGATGCGGCGGCGCTCCCATGATGAGCAGCGCAGCTGGCGTTACCTGGATATTATCAACCGGATGATCGACAAACCCGGCGGGCGCAGCCATCGGGTGATCCTGCTGGGGCTGTTTTCCACCCTGCTACAGGCGAAAGGGACGGTGCGCCTCGATCGCGATGCGCGGCCGCTGTTGCTGATTGAAGATCCGGAGACGCGTCTGCATCCGATTATGCTCTCCGTCGCCTGGCATCTGCTGAATTTACTGCCGCTGCAGCGCGTGACCACCACCAACTCCGGGGAGCTGTTGTCCCTGACGCCGGTGGAGCAGGTCTGTCGACTGGTTCGTGAGTCGTCGAGGGTGTCGGCATGGCGGCTGGGACCCGGCGGAATGAATGCCGAAGATAGCCGGCGTATCGCCTTTCATATTCGCTTCAACCGCGCCTCATCGCTCTTCGCCCGCTGTTGGCTGCTGGTGGAGGGGGAGACGGAGACCTGGGTTATCAACGAACTGGCCCGCCAGTGTGGTCATCATTTTGATGCCGAGGGGGTGAAGGTGATCGAATTTGCCCAGTCTGGCCTTAAACCCCTGATCAAATTTGCCCGCCGGATGGGGATCCAGTGGCACGTACTGGTGGATGGCGATGAGGCAGGGAAAAAATATGCCGCCACCGTGCTCGGTCTGCTGAATAACGATCGCGAGCTGGAGCGCGACCATCTGACGAGCCTGCCAGCGATGGATATGGAACACTTTATGTATCGTCAGGGATTTGATGACGTTTATCACCGGGTGGCGCAGATCCCGGATAATGTCCCCATGAACATGCGGCGGGTGATCACCAAGGCCATCCATCGTTCATCCAAGCCCGATTTGGCGATTGAGGTGGCGATGGAGGCTGGCCGACGCGGGGTGGACGCGGTGCCGACGCTGCTGAAGAAAATGTTCTCGCGGGTACTGTGGCTGGCTCGTGGTCGCGCAGATTAACCTGCGGCGTAGGGCTGGCGTAAAGCTCTCCGGTAGCTAAACAAAACGTAAGCGACGTTAAAAATGGGTGTTCTGTTGCCGACGGGTTTGGATAGAATCACCGTCTGGAGCGGCAGGGAAACAGCAGGAATCGGATGATGAAAGTGAAGGGAAAACGCAGGACAATCTGGTGGTTGTTAGCGATCGTTGTGCTGGGTCTGGCCGTCTGGGGATGGCGGATCCTGAATGCGCCGCTGCCGCACTACCAGACGCTGGTGGTGCGCAAAGGTGACCTCCAGCAGAGCGTGCTGGCCACCGGTAAGCTGGATGCCCTGCGGAAAGTTGACGTCGGCGCCCAGGTCAGCGGGCAGTTGAAAACGCTGCACGTCAACATCGGCGATAAGGTCAAAAAGGACCAGTTGCTGGGGGTTATCGATCCGGAGCAGGCGCAAAACCAAATTAAAGAGGTTGAAGCGACGCTGATGGAACTGCGTGCCCAGCTCAATCAGGCGCGCGCGGAGAGCAAACTGGCGCAGGTGACTCTGGCCCGTCAGCAGCAGCTGGCGCAGCGCCAGCTGGTCTCGCGACAGGACCTTGATACCGCAGCCACCGACCTGGCGGTGAAACAAGCGCAAATCGGTACCATTGAAGCGCAAATCAAGCGTAACCAGGCGACGCTCGACACGGCGAAGACCAACCTCGACTACACGCGGATCCTGGCGCCGATGGCTGGCGAAGTGACGCAAATTACCACCCTGCAGGGACAGACGGTGATCGCCGCCCAGCAGGCGCCGAACATTCTGACGCTGGCGGATCTCAGCACCATGCTGGTCAAAGCGCAGGTCTCTGAAGCGGATGTCATCCACCTCAGACCGGGGCAAAAGGCGTGGTTTACTGTGCTGGGGGATCCGCTGACTCGCTATGAAGGCACGCTGAAAGACATTCTGCCGACGCCGGAAAAAGTCAATGACGCCATCTTCTACTATGCCCGCTTCGAGGTGCCGAATCCGCAGGGGATCCTGCGTCTCGACATGACCGCGCAGGTGCATATCCAACTGGCCGAGGTGAAAAACGTGATTACCATCCCGCTGAGCGCCCTGGGTGACGCGGTGGGTGATAACCGCTATCACGTCCGGCTGTTGCGCACCGGCGAGGTAAAAGAGCGTGAGGTTGCCATTGGCGCCCGCAACGATACCGACGTCGCGGTGGTGCAGGGGCTGGATGAGGGAGATGAAGTGATCGTCGGCGAGAGCGCGAGCGGGGCGGCAAAATGACGGCGCTGCTTGAGCTGCGTGATATTCGTCGCAGCTACCCTTCCGGCGACGGCAGCGTTGAGGTACTGAAGGGGATCACCCTCAGCATCAATGCGGGGGAGATGGTGGCGATCGTGGGTGCCTCCGGCTCGGGTAAATCGACGCTGATGAATATTCTCGGCTGTCTCGACAAACCGACCAGCGGCACCTACCGGGTGGCGGGAACCGATATCGCGCAGCTGAATGGCGATGCGCTGGCCCGGCTGCGGCGGGAACACTTTGGTTTTATCTTTCAACGCTACCACTTGCTGTCGCATCTTACCGCCGCGCAGAACGTTGAAGTGCCCGCGGTGTATGCCGGCAGTGAGCGGCGGGCACGCCTGGCGCGCGCCCATGATCTGCTGGTGCGTCTGGGGCTGGGCGATCGGGCTGACTATCAGCCGTCGCAACTGTCCGGCGGCCAGCAGCAGCGGGTGAGTATCGCCCGTGCGCTGATGAACGGTGGGGAAGTGATTCTGGCGGATGAACCGACCGGTGCGCTGGACAGCCATTCTGGCGAAGAGGTGATGGCGATCCTGCATCAGCTCAAAGCTCAGGGCCATACGGTCATCATTGTCACCCACGATCCGCAGGTCGCAGCCCAGGCGGAGCGGATCATCGAGATCCGCGATGGCGAGATCGTCCGCAATCCACCCGGCAGCCGCCAGGGCGGTGGGCTGCGCGCCCGTCAGCAGGCGGAACCCTCGGCGTGGCGTCAGTTTACCAGTGGCTTTCGCGAAGCGCTGGTGATGGCGTGGCGAGCGATGGCGGCGAATAAAATGCGCACCCTGCTGACCATGCTCGGCATTATTATCGGTATTGCGTCGGTGGTATCAATCGTGGTGGTCGGTGATGCCGCCAAGCAGATGGTGCTGGCGGATATTCGCGCCATCGGCACCAATACCATCGATGTCTATCCCGGAAAGGATTTTGGCGATGACGACCCGCGTTATCAGCAGGCGCTGAAATATGACGATTTGCTGGCGATCCAGAAACAGCCATGGGTGCGTTCCGCCACGCCGGCGGTATCGAAAAGCCTGCGCCTGCGCGCCAACAATATTGACGTTGCCGCCAGCGCGGAAGGGGTCGGGCCGCAGTACTTTAATGTTTACGGCATGACCTTCAGCGAAGGCAATACCTTTAATGAACTGCAGCTCAATAGTCGGGCGCAGGTGGTGGTGCTCGACAGCAATACCCGTCGCCAGCTGTTTCCCAATAAAGCGAAAGTGGTGGGCGAGGTGATTCTGGTGGGTAATATGCCGGCCACGGTGATCGGCGTCGCGGATGAAAAACAGTCAATGTTTGGCAGCAGTAAAATTCTCCGCGTCTGGTTGCCTTACACCACCATGGCAGGAAGAGTGATGGGCCAGTCGTGGCTGAACTCCATTACGGTACGCGTTCATGAAGGTTATGACAGTGAAACCGCAGAGAAACAGCTGCTGCGGCTGCTGGAGCTGCGGCATGGAAAAAAAGATGTATTCACCTGGAATATGGATAGCATCTTGAAAACCGCAGAAAGGACCACACATACCTTACAGCTGTTCCTGACATTGGTAGCGGTGATCGCCCTGGTGGTTGGCGGTATTGGCGTAATGAATATCATGCTGGTGTCGGTGACCGAACGGACGCGGGAAATCGGCATCCGCATGGCGGTTGGCGCGCGGGCCAGCGATGTACTGCAGCAGTTTCTCATCGAAGCGGTGCTGGTTTGCCTGGTCGGTGGTGCGCTGGGGGTCACGTTGTCGCTGATGATCGCGTTTATTCTGCAGCTGTTTCTGCCCGGCTGGGAGATCGGTTTTTCCCCGCTGGCGCTGGTGACGGCTTTTCTCTGTTCGACGTTGACCGGGGTGCTGTTTGGTTGGCTGCCTGCGCGCAACGCGGCACGGCTCGATCCGGTGGATGCGCTGGCACGCGAGTAGAAAGAATAGAAATAAAAATGCCAGTCAGAAGGACTGGCATTTTATTAGCAGGATGTACACAATGAAGCAAAAGAGTTATGCAGCCGTTTCCGCTTCCACAGGGACGATCACGCTGGCGTGGTTGCCTTTTGGCCCCTGGTGAACATCAAACCGAACGGCTTGTCCGGCTTTTAGCGTTCTGTAACCATCCATCTGGATGGTGGAGTAATGGGCGAAAATGTCTTCGCCGCCGCCCTCAGGGCAGATAAAACCGAACCCTTTGGCATTGTTGAACCACTTAACAGTACCCATTTCCATACTTCGACATCCTTCGTAAATCTTTATAAGTAAGATGGAATGAACCGGTGGTGGAGTGACGAGTTGTTCAATTGCTCGCCAACTCTCGCCACTACAATTTAGAGAAATACGAAAACGCGTCAAGCGATTGAGGAGGGGGAAAGGCGAAAAATGCGTCAAAATTTGAAGCAGTTAACGCTATTGCCGGGGAATGTGACAGCCGTCGCGGATAGAAGCGATAGATGATAGTTATCTATGATCTGTTGTAGATTTGTGATGAGCATAACCTCTGGTCATCGACAGGCCTCCGCCTGTTGGCAACAGCAACCGATGATGAACACTGACGATGAGTAAGAGAGATTGGCTGGACTTCGAGCACCTGGTTGACGACGAAGTTCGTGATGCGATTAAACCGCCATCTATGTATAAAGTGATATTGGTCAATGATGACTACACTCCAATGGAGTTTGTTATTGACGTGTTACAAAAATTCTTTTCTTATGATGTTGAACGTGCAACGCAACTGATGCTCACGGTTCACTATGAAGGTAAGGCGATTTGTGGCGTGTTTACCGCGGAAGTTGCGGAGACCAAAGTCGCTATGGTGAATCAGTACGCGAGGGAGAACGAGCATCCATTGCTGTGTACGCTGGAAAAAGCCTGAATACAGGCATGAAAATTGGGGGAGGTGCCTATGCTCAATCAAGAACTGGAACTCAGTTTAAATATGGCTTTCGCCAGAGCGCGCGAGCACCGTCATGAGTTTATGACCGTCGAGCACTTGCTGCTGGCTCTGCTAAGCAACCCCTCGGCCCGTGAGGCCCTGGAAGCGTGTTCAGTGGACCTGGTGGCATTGCGTCAGGAACTTGAAGCCTTCATCGAACAAACCACACCCGTCCTGCCAGCCACGGAAGAAGAGCGCGACACCCAGCCGACGCTGAGCTTCCAGCGTGTGCTGCAGCGCGCCGTCTTCCACGTGCAATCTTCTGGCCGCAGCGAAGTGACCGGCGCCAACGTGCTGGTGGCCATTTTCAGCGAGCAGGAGTCGCAGGCCGCTTACCTGCTGCGTAAACATGAAGTCAGCCGACTCGATGTGGTGAACTTCATTTCTCATGGTACACGCAAAGACGAGCCGAGCCAGTCTTCCGATAACAGCGGAAGCCAGCCTGGCAATGAAGAGCAAGCCGGCGGGGAGGAACGTATGGAAAACTTCACCACCAACCTCAATCAGCTTGCTCGCGTCGGCGGCATTGATCCCTTGATCGGCCGTGAAAAAGAGCTGGAGCGCGCGATTCAGGTCCTGTGCCGTCGCCGTAAAAATAACCCACTGCTGGTGGGGGAATCCGGCGTCGGTAAAACCGCGATCGCCGAAGGCCTTGCCTGGCGCATTGTGCAGGGCGATGTGCCGGAAGTGATGGCCGACTGCACCATCTACTCGCTCGACATTGGCTCTTTGCTGGCAGGGACCAAATATCGTGGCGATTTTGAAAAACGCTTCAAAGCGTTGCTCAAACAGCTGGAGCAGGATACCAACAGCATCCTGTTTATTGATGAAATCCACACCATTATCGGTGCGGGGGCGGCTTCTGGCGGCCAGGTCGATGCGGCTAACCTGATCAAACCGCTGCTTTCCAGCGGCAAGATCCGGGTGATCGGCTCCACCACCTACCAGGAGTTCAGCAACATCTTTGAGAAAGATCGTGCGCTGGCCCGTCGTTTCCAGAAAATTGATATCACCGAGCCGTCGGTGGAAGAGACGGTGCAGATTATTAATGGCCTGAAGCCGAAGTACGAAGCGCACCATGACGTGCGTTATACCGCCAAAGCGGTGCGTGCGGCGGTTGAGCTGGCGGTAAAATACATTAACGATCGTCATCTGCCGGATAAGGCGATTGACGTCATTGACGAAGCGGGCGCGCGGGCGCGCTTAATGCCGGTCAGCAAGCGTAAGAAAACGGTCAATGTGGCGGATATCGAGTCAGTGGTGGCGCGTATTGCGCGGATCCCTGAGAAGAGTGTCTCCCAGAGCGATCGCGATACGCTGAAAAACCTTGGCGACCGTCTGAAAATGCTGGTCTTTGGTCAGGATAAAGCCATTGAGGCGCTGACCGAAGCCATCAAAATGGCGCGCGCCGGGCTGGGCCATGAGCACAAGCCGGTTGGGTCATTCCTGTTCGCCGGGCCTACCGGGGTCGGGAAAACCGAAGTGACCGTGCAGCTGGCGAAGGCGCTGGGTATTGAGCTGCTGCGTTTTGACATGTCCGAATATATGGAACGTCATACCGTCAGCCGCTTAATCGGGGCGCCTCCGGGTTACGTTGGCTTCGATCAGGGTGGGCTGCTGACCGATGCGGTGATTAAACATCCGCACGCGGTGCTGCTGCTTGATGAGATCGAAAAAGCGCATCCGGATGTGTTCAACCTGCTGCTGCAGGTGATGGATAACGGTACGCTGACTGATAACAACGGGCGTAAAGCGGACTTCCGCAACGTGGTGCTGGTGATGACCACGAACGCCGGGGTGCGGGAAACTGAGCGTAAATCGATTGGCCTTATTCAGCAGGACAACAGTCCGGATGCAATGGATGAGATCAAGAAGATCTTTACGCCGGAGTTTCGCAACCGCCTCGACAACATTATCTGGTTCGATCATCTCTCTACCACGGTGATCCATCAGGTTGTCGACAAGTTTATCGTTGAGCTGCAGGTCCAGCTGGACCAGAAAGGCGTCTCCCTGGAAGTCAGTCAGGAAGCGCGCGACTGGCTGGCGGAGAAAGGCTACGACCGGGCGATGGGCGCTCGTCCAATGGGACGCGTCATTCAGGACAACCTGAAAAAGCCGCTGGCGAACGAGCTGCTGTTCGGCTCGCTGGTCGATGGTGGCCAGGTGACGGTGTCTCTGGACAGCGCGAAGAATGCGTTGATCTACGATTTCCAGAGCGCGCAAAAGCACAAACCGGAAGCCGCCCACTAACGCGATGTCTTCAACGTAAAAACCGGCCCTGGGCCGGTTTTTTTTTGCCGGTGGCAGAAATGAAAAGACCGGGAATTATCCCGGCCTTCAGCATCTGACGCCTTAGGGGCGAAAACAATCAGCGACTACGGAAGACAATGCGGCCTTTGCTCAGGTCGTACGGGGTCAGCTCAACAGTCACTTTGTCGCCCGTCAGAATGCGGATGTAGTTTTTACGCATTTTACCGGAAATATGCGCAGTTACCACGTGACCGTTTTCCAGTTCTACGCGGAACATAGTGTTAGGCAACGTTTCAAGTACGGTGCCCTGCATTTCAATATTGTCTTCTTTGGCCATCTAGTCCTCTGGGGTATCACTACCGTAGTTTTGAACCGGCAAGATAATGCCGAAGTTCATCATGTAAGTAAAGTTTTACGTATCTACCCTGAATAATTCACCTTGCCGGAAAGCGCACAGTCAGCACACCGGCAACAGATATATGACGGGTATGAATCGCCGAAGTAGTTTTGGCGCATTGCCCGGAACACACACGGCTATGCCGCGTGACAGGCGCAAACGTAAAGGGGAGTGACAGAACGATGGGCGTTATCTGACTCTTATTATTCCCAAACGGCGGCGGGGCAACAGGCAGAAGCTACTCTACCGCGCAATTATACCATCCTGACGCAAAATGTGCTGAAAACATTTTTATTGCGCGCCTGGAAATAGCACCCGCGGCACCCAAAATCGCTCGGGCAGGCGGTAGCCGCGTAATACTGACAGGTAGTCAAGATAATCGCGGCGGGGAATATCCATCGCGCCTAATGAGGCGGTATGATTGTTCAGTACCTGGCAGTCGATTAATTTACCACCACTCTGCGCAAAAGCCTGACAGAATACCAGCAGCGCGGTTTTGGAGGCATTTTCTGCCCGGCTGAACATCGATTCACCGCAAAACAGCGCCCCTTGCGCCACGCCGTACATTCCCCCTACCAGAGTATTCCCCTGCCAGACTTCAATGGAGTGGGCATGACCCAGCTCATGTAGCTGGTGATAGGCGCGAACGATACTGCTGGTTATCCAGGTCCCTTCGTCACGTTCGCTGGCGCAGCCTTCAATGACCTCGCCAAAGGCATGATTCAGCGTGACGCGATAAGGCGAACGCTGATGAAAACGCTTCATACTGCGGCTGAGATGAAACTGTTCCGGCCAGAGCACCGCCCGGGGATCGGGCGACCACCAGAGGATCGGGTCGCCAGGAGAAAACCAGGGGAAAATACCGCGCTGATAGGCCATCAGCAGACGCGCCGGGCTTAGATCGCCGCCAAGCGCCAGCAGGCCGTTAGGTTCACGCAGGGCGCCTTCCGGGGAAGGGAAGGCGATAGAATGCCGGGAGAGCTGAACCAGACGCATTTTAACCTCAATACGCATCAGCAAAAATTAGATAATAGCCTACAGACGCTGTTTAAACTGGAAGTACCGGCCCTGTTTAGCGAGCAAATCCGCGTGACTACCTTGCTCAATTATCTGGCCGTTGTCCATGACTATTATCTGATTAAAACGCGCCAGGCCCCGCAGGCGGTGCGTCACCATCAGCACGGTTTTCTCGCGCATTACTTCCGCCAGAAGATGCAGGATCTGGCTTTCGGTGGCCGCATCCAGACCTTCTGTCGGCTCATCGAGCAGCATCAGCGGCGCATCGTGGAGCAGTGCGCGGGCAATCGCCAGCCGGCGCAGTTCGCCGCCGGATAGCTGGCGTCCGCCTTCTCCCAGCCAGCTGTTCAGTCCGCCATCTTCCAGCAGCTTTTCCAGCCCCACTTTCTCGAGGGTTGTGCACAGCGCGGCATCGTCAGCGTCTGGCGCCGCCAGCAGCAGGTTGTCGCGCAGCGTAGCGCTGAACAGGTGCACGCGCTGCGGCACCACGCTCATCGCCAGACGCAGGCTGGCTTCGCTGAGCTGGGACAGCGGCTGGCCGTTGAGCAAAATCTCTCCCTGTGCCGGGTCCCAGGCGCGGGTGAGCAACTGCAACAGCGTTGACTTTCCACAGCCGGTTCGCCCAAGGATGGCGATATGCTCACCGGCGGTAATCTGCAGGGAGATATTCTCCAGGGCGGGGGAGGGCTGTTGCGGATAGCGGAAGGTAACCTGCCTGAAGGTTAAGGCCACCTGCGCAGGCACGCTGGCTTCACTCTCGACGAAGGTGACCTCCGGCTGCTGGTCGGTGATCTGTGAAATCCGCCGTGCGGAGGCGATTACCTGGCCTAAATGCTGGAAAGCGCCGGTCACCGGCGCCAGGGCTTCGAAGGCCGCCAGCGCGCAGAAAACAAACAGCGCGATCAATGCCCCAGGCTGGCTATTACCACCGATGCCAGCGGACGCCAGCCAGAGCATGGCCACCACGGCGATGCCGCCGATTAACAGCATTACCGCCTGCGAAAGCGCGGTCAGCTCGGCCTGACGGCGCTGCGCGTCCTGCCAGCTGAGCTCGGTCTTTTCCATTTGCGCGCGGTAGCGGTCGCTGGCGTTAAACACCATCAGCTCTGCCTGGCCCTGCAGCCAGGCAGTGAGCTGTTGGCGATACTGACCGCGCAGCTGCGTCATACTCTCGCCGGCCGGTTTACCCGCGCGATAGAACAGCGGCGGCATAACCAGCAGAGTGACCAGCATGATACCGCCGAGCGTCAGCGCGAGAGTGACGTCGAGCAGGCTTAATCCGCAGGTGACCACCACAATCACCACCAGCGCGCCGACCAGCGGTGAAATCACCCGCAGGTAGAGATGATCCAGGGTATCGACATCGGCCACCACACGGTTGAGCAGTTCACCCTGGCGAAAGCGCGCCAGCCCCGCCGGAGAGAGGGGCAGCAGTTTGCTGAAGGTGAAGACGCGCAGGTGCTGCAGCACGCGGAAGGTCGCGTCATGGCTAACCAGACGCTCAAAGTAGCGCCCGGCGGTACGGATAATCGCTGCGCCGCGGACGCCCGCGGCAGGCAGCATATAGTTAAAACTGTAGATCCCGGCGACACCCACCACCGCTGAGGCGGAGAGGAACCAGCCGGAGAGCGTCAGCAGGCCGATGCTGGCCAGCAGGGTCACGATGGCCAGCACGACGCCGAGCAGCAGCATCCATTTATGGCGTTTATAGAGCGCCAGATAGGGTAAAAGTGCGCGCATTTAAATCTCCTCCCGACGATGGGCCAGCAGCGCCGAGAAGGCCCCACTGGCGCGGGCCAGCGTGGCGTAGTCGCCTTGCTCGATAATCTGTCCGTCCTGCATGACCCAGACGGCATCCCAGTCAGCAAGTCCCTCGAGCTGGTGGGTAACCAGCAGCGTGGTTTGCTCGGTGGAGGCATGGGTCAGGGCCTGCATCACCCGTTGTTCGCTATGGGCGTCGAGGCTGGCGGCGGGTTCATCCAGCAACAGCAGGCGGCAGGGCACCAACAGTGCGCGAGCAACAGCGATACGCTGCGCCTGACCTACCGACAGACTACCCGCCTGATCGCCCACGGCGGTATGGATCCCGTCCGGCAACAGGGCGATAAACTCACTGACCCAGGCTTTATCCAGCGCCAGCCGAAGCTGGGCATCGCTGGCTTCCGGCCACGCCAGCAGCACATTCTCCCGTAGCGTAGCGGCAGGTAGCTGGGGATTCTGTCCCACCCAGCTTAACAGGCGGCGCCAGCGTTCGGCGTCCAGTTCGCGCAGCTCTGCGCCGTTGACCTTCAGCGAGCCCTCGTAGGGCAAAAAGCCGAGCAGTGTGTTCAGCAGCGAACTTTTCCCGGAGCCGCTCTGACCCACCAGCACAACGCGTGCGCCAGCAGGCAGTGAAAAGTTAAGCGGTCCGGCCAGGACTTTACCTTCCGGAGACTTGATCACCAGGTCGCGCGCTTCCACGCCAATCAGATCGTTATCATTTAAGGTTTTTTCGCCGCGCTCCAGCTGGGTCAATGGGGTTTCCATAAACGTTTTCAGGCTGTCTGCGGCGCCCACGGCCTGAGCTTTGGCATGGTAGAAGGTGCCCAGGTCACGTAATGGCTGGAAAAATTCCGGCGCGAGGATCAGCGTCAGGAAGCCTGCCATCAGCGTGACGCCCGCGCCATAGTGGCCGAAGTTCAGCTCGCCAAGGTAAGAGAAGCCAAAATAGACCGCCACCAGCGCAATGGAGAGGGAGGTGAAAAACTCCAGCACCCCGGAGGAGAGGAAGGCCAGACGCAGGACTTCCATGGTGCGTTGGCGAAAATCCTGCGAGGCGTCGCGAATATTATCGATTTCTGCCTGACCGCGGTGAAAAATACGCAGGGTTTCCATGCCGCGCAGGCGGTCGAGGAAATGGCCGCTGAGGCGGGCCAGCGCCTGGAAGTTACGCCGGTTGGCATCGGCGGCGCCCATCCCAACCAGCGCCATAAAAAGCGGGATCAGCGGGGCTGTGCCGAGGAGGATCAACGCGGCGGCCCAGTTAATCGGGAAAATAGTGATAACGATCAGCAGCGGTACGCAGGCCGCCAGCGTCATCTGGGGCAGGTAGCGCGCATAATAATCGTGCATATCATCGATCTGCTCAAGGATAAGCGTTGCCCAACTGCCGGCCGGTTTGCCCTGGATCCAGGCCGGGCCCGCTTGCTGGAGGCGGTCGAGAACCTGACGGCGAATTTCATAGCGGATATGCTGCCCGGCCTGAAAACCGACCCGCTCACGCAGCCAGACTACCCAGGCGCGCAGCACAAAGACCAGTACCAGCAGCGTCAGCGGCAGCAGCAGGGCGGTTGCCGGAATATTTTCCATCACCATCCGGTGCAGGATCCGCGCCAGGAACCAGGCCTGCGCCACGATCAGCAGACCACTTACCACGCCAAGCAGGCGGGAAATCATCAACCAGCGACGGGAGATAATACTTTGCTGTTTTAACCAGCGGGTTAACTCTTGTTGACGGGTTTTATTCATTGCGCGCTTTGCAGGTATCGTTATGGGAATATTGGGCACGGCAATGTTACATCGCGGCAAAAATAAAGGCGACTTTTCGTCGCCTTCTTTACCTTTGTTACTGACTTGTAAAGATTATTTGCAAGCGTCGGCCAAACCGTCCAGGTAACGCTCGGCGTCCAGCGCCGCCATGCAGCCGGTGCCAGCGGAGGTGATCGCCTGACGATAGATATGGTCCATGACATCGCCAGCGGCAAATACGCCCGGGATACTGGTTTGCGTGGCGTTGCCGTGGATCCCGGACTGCACTTTGATATAGCCGTTTTCCAGTTCCAGCTGACCTTCAAAGATGGCGGTGTTCGGGCTGTGGCCGATGGCGACGAACAGGCCTGCCACTTCCAGGGACTCAACGTTGTCGCTGTTTTTGGTATCACGCAGGCGCAGGCCGCTGACGCCCATCTGGTCGCCGGTCACCTCTTCGAGGGTGCGGTCGGTATGCAGCACGATGTTGCCGCTCGCCACTTTATCCATCAGACGCTTGATGAGGATTTTTTCCGCGCGGAAGGCGTCGCGACGGTGGATCAGATGCACCTCAGAGGCGATATTGGACAGATACAGGGCCTCTTCAACCGCCGTGTTACCGCCGCCGATCACCGCCACTTTCTGGTTACGATAGAAGAATCCGTCACAGGTCGCACAGGCTGAAACGCCACGGCCTTTAAACGCCTCTTCCGATGGCAGACCGAGGTAGCGCGCCGATGCGCCGGTGGCAATGATCAGCGCATCACAGGTGTACTCACCGCTATCGCCTGTCAGACGGAACGGACGGTTTTGCAGATCGACGCGGCTGATATGGTCGAAAATAATTTCCGTTTCAAATTTCGCGGCATGTTCGTGCATGCGCTCCATCAACAGCGGGCCGGTGAGATCGTTAGGATCGCCAGGCCAGTTTTCCACTTCCGTCGTGGTGGTCAGCTGACCGCCTTTTTCCATCCCGGTGATCAGCACCGGCTGCAGATTGGCGCGTGCGGCATAGACCGCCGCGGTGTATCCCGCAGGTCCAGAACCAAGGATAAGCAGTTTACTGTGTTTGGCTGTGCCCATGAGATCCCCATATTAATTGGCATACATTGGGCAGAGATTGTAGGGAATTTGTTGTCGTAAAAAAAGAGCACAGCGATTTTGTTAACGATGTGTGCAATAGAAGACGCCGATGAATTGGCGATTTTACCGGCAAAGAATATAACTATTTCTACTGTCAGCGGGACAATTATAAGACGAAAAAATGAGAATCAACCAGGGGGGATGATGAATATCTGGCATCTTGTACTAAAAATCGATGTTTTGCTTTGACAATCCCCTGTGCTTTTGCGAAAACATTCATGGAAGAAGAAAAGCAGTATTTAGCGTGCGGCGAATTTTCATGCACGCAAATGCCATTTTTATCCGGGTTAACGAAATCTACGCATGGTGTGGACAGACGCCATGCGTGATGTCGGTGACTGCCGTCAGGCAACGGGCTTCTCACGTACCCCTGGGTTACCCATTGTCGTACGGGTAATAACAGGATGGGCTCTGGCAGTGAAGGCACAGAGCCGGAACAGGAGTAGGGAAGGAATACAGAGAGACAATAATAATGGTAGATAGCAAGAAGCGCCCTGGCAAAGATCTCGACCGCATTGATCGTAACATCCTGAATGAATTGCAAAAAGATGGGCGAATTTCTAACGTCGAGCTTTCTAAACGGGTGGGACTTTCTCCGACGCCTTGCCTTGAGCGCGTGCGTCGTCTTGAAAGACAGGGTTTTATTCAGGGCTATACGGCGCTGCTCAACCCGCATTATCTGGATGCATCACTTCTGGTATTTGTTGAGATTACTCTGAATCGTGGCGCGCCGGATGTGTTTGAGCAATTTAACGCCGCAGTGCAAAAACTTGAAGAAATTCAAGAGTGTCATCTGGTTTCCGGTGATTTCGACTATCTGTTGAAAACCCGCGTACCGGATATGTCAGCGTATCGTAAATTACTGGGCGAGACCTTGCTGCGCCTGCCGGGCGTAAACGACACCCGTACCTACGTGGTGATGGAAGAAGTCAAGCAAAGTAATCGTCTGGTTATTAAGACGCGCTAACACGGAACAGGTGCAAAATCGACGTAGTTTGATTACACTCCTGTTAATCCATACAGCAACAGTGCCGGGGAGACCCGGCGCTGTTGTCCGTTTTAGCAGCAGGCAGGAAACAGCCTGATACCTGGAGAGCCTTTCTTGAGCCAGGAATACACCGAAGACAAAGAAGTCAAACTAACCAAACTCAGCAGCGGGCGCCGACTCCTTGAGGCGATGCTCATCCTTTGCTCCCTCTTCGCCATCTGGCTGATGGCAGCACTACTGAGCTTTAATCCCTCGGATCCAAGCTGGTCGCAGACGGCATGGCATGAGCCTATTCATAATTTAGGCGGCGCCCCCGGTGCGTGGCTTGCCGATACCCTCTTTTTCATTTTTGGCGTCATGGCCTACACCATCCCGGTGATCATCATCGGTGGATGCTGGTTTGCCTGGCGGCATCAGGAAAACGACGAATACATTGATTATTTCGCCGTTTCCCTGCGCCTCATTGGCGCGTTAGCCCTGATCCTGACCTCCTGTGGTCTGGCAGCTATTAACGCCGATGATATCTGGTACTTCGCCTCGGGCGGAGTGATCGGCAGCCTGCTGAGTACCACGCTGCAACCGCTGCTGCACAGCAGCGGCGGCACTATTGCCCTGTTGTGCATCTGGGCGGCCGGTCTGACGTTGTTCACCGGCTGGTCGTGGGTCAGCATTGCGGAAAAATTGGGTGGTGGCATCCTGTCGGTGCTGACCTTTGCCAGCAACCGTACCCGTCGGGATGATACCTGGGTCGATGAAGGCGAATACGAAGACGACGATGAAGAGTACGACGATGAAGACGAAGCGGCAAACCCGCAGGAGTCGCGTCGTGCCCGTATCTTACGCAGCGCGCTGGCGCGGCGTAAGCGTCTGGCCGAGAAGTTTACCAACCCCATGGGACGTAAAACAGACGCGGCGCTTTTCTCCGGCAAACGGATGGATGACGGGGAAGAGGCGGTGCAATACAGCGCCAGCGGAGCGCCTGTCGCCGCTGACGATGTCCTGTTTTCCGGCGCCAGCGCCGCGCGTCCCGCAGAGGATGATGTGTTGTTCTCCGGTGCCAGCGCCGCGCGCCCTGGAGATTTCGACCCTTACGATCCGTTGCTGAATGGTCATAGTATCGCTGAGCCCGTGGGCGCAGCGGCGGCGGCCACTGCCGCGCCACAGGCGTGGGCTGAATCCGCGGCTGGCCATCAGGGCGTTGCGCCTGCTTATCAGCCGGAAGCTGGTTACCCGCCGCAGGCGTACCAGCCAGAACCGGTACCGTATCAGCAGCCGGCTTACGATCCACACGCCGGTCAGCCGACGCCACAGGCGTACCAGCCTGAGCCGGCACCGTATCAGCAGCCTGCTTATGCTCCTCATGCCGGTCAGCCGGCGCCGCAGGCGTATCAGCCAGAGCCCGCGCCGCATCAGCAGCCGGCTTACGATCCGCATGCCGGGCATCCTGCGCCGCAGGCGTATCAGCCAGAGCCGGCGCCGTATCAGCAGCCGGCATACGATCCGTATGGCGGGCAACCTGCTCCACAGGCGTATCAGCCAGAGCCGGCGCCATATCAGCAGCCGGCATACGATCCGTATGGCGGGCAACCTGCTCCGCAGGCGTATCAGCCTGAGCCGGCGCCGTATCAACAGCCTGCTTATGCTCCTCATGCCGGTCAGCCAGCGCCGCAGGCGTATCAGCCTGAGCCGGCACCGTATCAGCAGCCGACTTACGATCCGCATGGCGGTCAACCTGCACCGCAGGCGTATCAGCCTGAGCCAGCAGCGTATCAGCCGCAAAGTGCGCCAGTTCCGTCACCGGAGCCAGAACCAGAGGTTGCGCCGGAAGAGGTGAAACGTCCACCGCTCTATTACTTCGAAGAAGTCGAAGAGAAGCGGGCACGTGAACGTGAGCTGCTGGCCTCCTGGTATCAGCCTATTCCGGAGCCGGAAAGCCCGATCGCCACTAAACCGCTGATGCCGCCAGCCGCCCCGTCCAAACCGCCAGTGGAGACAACGGTGGTCTCTGCGGTCGCGGCAGGGGTGCATCAGGCAACGGCCGCCAGCGGCGGCGCGGCGGCAGCAACTGCCGCATCCGCTGCGGCTGCGCCATTGTTCAGCCCGGCGTCCAGCGGACCGCGGGTTCAGGTGAAAGAAGGCATCGGTCCGAAATTACCGCGACCAAATCGCGTTCGTGTCCCAACGCGTCGGGAGCTGGCCTCATACGGCATCAAGCTACCGTCGCAACGGGAGGCTGAACAGCGTGCGCGGCAGGCGGAACGCGATCCTCATTATGACGATGAGCTGCTCTCTGATGAAGAAGCCGACGTTCTGGAGCAGGATGAACTGGCCCGCCAGTTCGCCGCCACCCAGCAGCAGCGCTATGGTCATCGCTGGGAAGACGATAACGCGACTGATGACGATGACGCCGACACTGCGGCGGAAGCGGAGCTGGCGCGTCAGTTTGCTGCCACCCAGCAGCAGCGCTACGCCGCTGAGCAGCCGCCGGGGGCGAACCCGTTCTCGCCGGCGGATTATGAATTTTCACCAATGAAGACGCTGGTCAATGACGGACCGAGCGAGCCGCTGTTTACGCCGACACCGGAAGTCCAGCCGCAGCAACCGGCCCCGCACTATCAACAACCGGCGGCCGCTCCGCAGCAGGGTTATCACGCTGCGCAGCATCAACCTGTACACCATCAGCCAGTGCCGCCGCAGCCAGTGCAGCAGCAACAACCGGTTGCCCCGCAGGGGTATCAGCCTGCTGCGCCTGCGCCGCAGGAGAGCTTGATCCACCCGCTGCTGATGCGTAATGGCGATAGCCGTCCGCTGCAAAGACCGACCACGCCGCTGCCGTCGCTGGATCTGTTAACGCCGCCGCCCAGTGAAGTCGAACCGGTGGATACCTTTGCTTTAGAGCAGATGGCGCGACTGGTAGAAGCACGCCTGGCCGATTTCCGTATCAAAGCGGATGTCGTTAACTACTCGCCAGGCCCGGTGATCACCCGCTTTGAGCTCAATCTGGCGCCAGGTGTTAAAGCGGCGCGGATCTCGAATCTGTCACGGGACCTGGCGCGTTCGCTGTCAACGGTTGCTGTGCGCGTGGTGGAAGTGATCCCGGGCAAGCCGTATGTCGGCCTGGAATTACCGAACAAAAAGCGTCAGACCGTCTATCTGCGTGAAGTGCTCGACAATACCAAGTTCCGCGATAATCCGTCGCCGCTGACCGTGGTGCTGGGTAAAGACATCGCTGGCGACCCGGTGGTGGCTGACCTGGCGAAAATGCCGCACCTGCTGGTTGCCGGTACTACCGGTTCCGGTAAGTCAGTCGGTGTGAACGCCATGATCCTCAGCATGCTCTACAAAGCGCAGCCGGAAGATGTGCGTTTCATTATGATCGACCCGAAAATGCTCGAGCTGTCGGTCTACGAAGGTATTCCACATCTGCTGACGGAAGTGGTCACTGACATGAAAGACGCCGCCAATGCGCTGCGCTGGAGCGTCAACGAGATGGAGCGCCGCTACAAGCTGATGTCAGCGCTGGGCGTGCGTAACCTGGCGGGCTATAACGAGAAGATCGCGGAGGCCGCGCGCATGGGGCGTCCGATTCCGGATCCGTACTGGAAGCCGGGCGACAGCATGGATGCCGTGCATCCGGTGCTGGAAAAACTGCCATACATCGTGGTGCTGGTGGACGAGTTCGCCGACCTGATGATGACCGTCGGCAAGAAGGTGGAAGAGCTGATTGCCCGTCTGGCGCAAAAAGCGCGTGCGGCGGGGATCCATCTGGTGCTGGCGACGCAGCGTCCGTCAGTGGATGTCATTACCGGCCTGATTAAGGCCAACATCCCGACGCGCATCGCCTTTACCGTATCGAGTAAAATCGACTCGCGTACCATTCTCGATCAGGGCGGCGCGGAATCGCTGCTGGGTATGGGGGATATGCTCTACTCCGGGCCGAACTCTACCACGCCGGTGCGTGTCCACGGGGCGTTTGTGCGCGACCAGGAAGTCCACGCCGTGGTTCAGGACTGGAAAGCCCGCGGTCGTCCGCAGTACGTCGATGGCATTACCTCCGACAGCGAAAGTGAAGGCGGCGGTGGTGGCTTAGACGGCGGTGAAGAACTTGATCCGCTGTTCGATCAGGCGGTCAACTTTGTGACTGAGAAGCGCAAAGCATCGATTTCCGGCGTACAGCGTCAGTTCCGCATTGGGTATAACCGTGCAGCGCGCATTATTGAACAGATGGAAGCGCAGGGGATCGTCAGCGAGCAGGGCCATAACGGTAACCGCGAAGTGCTGGCACCGCCGCCCTTTGAATGAGTGCAAAGTTGGGTAAATAAGCGCAAAATCAGCCAATTCTTCTGTTCCGCCGCCATCAGCGGTCCTACATTAGGGGCAGAAGAGGCTCCCGCGTCGGGAGTGACGCACATTAAGGAATAACAATGAAAAAACTCGCAATCACCTGTGCATTACTGTCTGGTATGGTCGTCAGCCAGGTCTGGGCAGATGCGGCCAGTGACTTAAAAAGCCGTCTTGATAAAGTGAGCAGTTTCCATGCCAGCTTCACGCAGAAAGTCACTGACGGCAGCGGTAATGCCGTCCAGGACGGTCAGGGCGACCTGTGGGTAAAACGTCCGAACCTGTTTAACTGGCATATGACCCAGCCGGACGAGAGCGTCCTCGTCTCTGACGGTAAAACACTGTGGTTTTACAACCCGTTCGTTGAGCAGGCCACGGCGACCTGGCTGAAAGATGCTACCAGCAACACGCCGTTTATGCTGATTGCCCGCAACCAGTCCAGCGACTGGCAGCAGTACAATATCAAACAAAACGGCGATGATTTTGTGCTGACGCCGAAAAGTGGCAGCGGTAACCTGAAGCAGTTCACGATCAACGTCGGTCGGGATGGCACCATCCACCAGTTCAGCGCCGTCGAGCAGGATGATCAGCGCAGCAGTTATCAGCTGAAGTCGCAGCAGAATGGCGCAATCGACGCATCTAAGTTCACCTTTACGCCGCCGAAAGGGGTGACGGTGGACGATCAACGTAAGTAGAGGCGAAAGTGAGCAATCTGTCGCTCGATTTTTCCGACAACGCGTTTCAACCTCTGGCCGCTCGTATGCGGCCAGAAAATTTAGCGCAGTATATTGGCCAGCAGCACCTGCTGGCGCCGGGTAAACCCCTGCCGCGGGCGATTGAAGCCGGGCACCTGCATTCAATGATCCTCTGGGGGCCGCCGGGCACCGGCAAGACCACCCTCGCGGAAGTGATTGCCCGCTACGCCAGCGCCGATGTCGAACGGATCTCGGCGGTGACCTCAGGGGTCAAAGAGATCCGCGAAGCCATTGAGCGCGCGCGGCAAAACCGCAACGCTGGCCGACGGACCATCCTGTTTGTTGACGAAGTGCATCGTTTCAACAAAAGCCAGCAGGATGCCTTTCTGCCCCATATTGAAGACGGCACCATCACTTTTATTGGCGCGACCACCGAAAACCCCTCCTTTGAGCTTAACTCAGCGCTGCTCTCCCGTGCGCGCGTCTACTTACTGAAATCGCTGACCGCCGACGATATCGAGCGGGTGCTTGACCAGGCGATGAACGATAAGTCCCGCGGCTACGGTGGGCAGGATATTATTCTGCCGGATGAGACCCGCAAGGCCATCGGCGAACTGGTGAACGGCGACGCGCGTCGGGCGCTGAATACCCTGGAAATGATGGCCGATATGGCCGAGAGCGATGACTCGGGCAAGCGGGTGCTGAAGGCGGAACTGCTGACCGAGATCGCCGGCGAGCGCAGCGCGCGCTTTGATAACAAAGGCGACCGGTTCTACGATTTGATTTCCGCCCTGCATAAGTCGGTGCGCGGTAGCGCGCCGGATGCGGCACTTTACTGGTACGCGCGGATCATCACTGCCGGTGGCGACCCGCTGTACGTTGCCCGTCGCTGCCTGGCGATTGCCTCGGAAGATGTCGGCAACGCCGACCCAAGGGCGATGCAGGTCGCTATTTCGGCGTGGGACTGCTTTACCCGCGTCGGGCCAGCAGAGGGCGAACGAGCAATTGCCCAGGCCATTGTCTATCTGGCCTGTGCGCCGAAGAGCAACGCCGTCTACACCGCCTTTAAAGCGGCGCTGGCCGACGCCCGCGATCGTCCTGACTATGACGTTCCGGTGCATCTGCGCAATGCGCCGACCAAACTCATGAAAGAAATGGGTTACGGGCAGGAGTATCGTTACGCTCATGACGAACCCAACGCCTACGCCGCTGGCGAGCAGTACTTCCCGCAGGAAATGGCGCAAACGCGCTATTATCACCCGACAAACCGGGGGCTTGAGGGCAAAATTGGCGAAAAGCTCGCCTGGCTCGCTGAACAGGATCAAAATAGCCCGATAAAACGCTACCGCTAATTGAGGCGTTGCGGTAAGGTTATTACACTATTTCCGTGGTCGTAGTCTGCGGCCACTTTTCTTTATTTAATTCGATAAGCACAGGATAAGCATGCTCGATCCCAATCTGCTGCGTACCGAGCCAGACGCAGTCGCAGAAAAACTGGCACGCCGGGGCTTTAAGCTGGATGTAGATAAACTTCGCGCGCTTGAAGAGCGTCGTAAAGTTCTGCAGGTGCAAACGGAAAACCTGCAGGCGGAGCGCAACTCCCGATCGAAATCCATTGGCCAGGCGAAAGCGCGCGGGGAAGATATCGAGCCATTACGCCTGGAAGTGAACAAGCTTGGCGAACAGCTGGATGCCGCAAAATCCGAACTGGAAGCGCTACTGGCGGAAATTCGCGATATTGCCCTGGCAATCCCGAACATTCCCCATGATGATGTGCCGGTTGGCCGTGACGAAAACGACAACGTTGAAGTTAGCCGCTGGGGTACGCCGCGCCAGTTCGATTTCGAAGTGCGCGATCACGTGACGCTGGGGGAAATGCACGGGGGGCTGGATTTTGCCGCCGCCGTTAAGCTCACTGGCTCGCGTTTTGTAGTGATGAAAGGCCAACTGGCCCGTCTGCATCGCGCTCTGGCCCAGTTCATGCTGGATCTGCACACCGAACAGCATGGCTATAGCGAAAACTATGTCCCGTATCTGGTGAACCAGGACACGCTGTATGGCACCGGCCAGTTGCCGAAATTCGCAGGCGACCTGTTCCATACTCGTCCGCTGGAAGAAGAAGCCGACAGCAGCAACTACGCGTTGATCCCGACGGCGGAAGTGCCGCTGACCAACCTGGTGCGCGATGAAATCATCGACGAAGACGATCTGCCGATCAAAATGACCGCCCATACGCCGTGCTTCCGCTCTGAAGCCGGTTCCTATGGTCGCGACACCCGCGGTCTGATCCGTATGCACCAGTTCGACAAAGTTGAAATGGTGCAGATCGTGCGTCCGGAAGACTCCATGGCGGCGCTGGAAGAGATGACCGGCCATGCCGAGAAAGTGCTGCAGCTGCTGGGTCTGCCGTACCGTAAGGTCGCGCTGTGCACCGGCGATATGGGCTTCAGCGCCTGCAAAACCTACGACCTGGAAGTGTGGGTTCCGGCGCAGAACACCTATCGTGAAATTTCTTCCTGCTCTAACGTCTGGGATTTCCAGGCGCGTCGTATGCAGGCTCGCTGCCGCAGCAAGTCCGACAAGAAGACTCGTCTCGTTCATACTCTGAATGGTTCTGGTCTGGCGGTAGGTCGTACCCTGGTGGCGCTGATGGAAAACTATCAGCAGGCCGATGGCCGTATTGAAATCCCGGAAATTCTGCGCCCGTATATGCGTGGCCTCGAATATATCGGGTAATTTTTTCTTCCTCTCTTTTAAAAGCGCCTGCGGGCGCTTTTTTTACGCCCTTATTGATACCGGGCAATAATCCATTCTACGAATGCAGTGATACTCCCTTTGGATTAAATCAGCATAAAAAACCAATAATATTTCAAAGCAATATATATATGACTATATAGCGCTTGTCAGTTTATTGTGAGCAACCAAAGCGAGTATCCATGAAAATTAAAGCCCCCGATGCTTTACTGGCTGCTGAGGTAAGCCGCCGTGGTTTAATGAAAACCACGGCAATAGGCGGCCTGGCGCTGGCCAGCAACGCACTAACATTACCCTTTACCCGTATGGCGCATGCCGCCGATACACCGGCTCCCGCCAGCGAGAAGGTGGTCTGGAGCGCCTGTACCGTCAACTGCGGCAGCCGCTGCCCGCTGCGCATGCACGTGGTGGATGGCGCGATTAAATACGTTGAAACCGATAATACCGGTGACGATAACTATGATGGCCTGCATCAGGTTCGCGCCTGCCTGCGTGGTCGCTCGATGCGTCGCCGGGTCTATAACCCGGATCGCCTGAAGTACCCGATGAAGCGCGTCGGTAAACGCGGCGAGGGCAAGTTCGAGCAAATCAGCTGGCAAGAGGCGTTCGATACCATCGCCAGCAATATGCAGCGGCTGATTAAAGAGTACGGCAACGAATCCATCTACCTGAACTATGGCACCGGCACGCTCGGCGGCACGCTGACACGCTCCTGGCCGCCAGGGAAAACGCTGATTGCTCGCCTGATGAACTGCTGCGGCGGCTATCTCAACCACTACGGCGATTACTCTTCGGCGCAGATTGCCGAGGGCCTCAATTATACCTACGGCGGCTGGGCCGACGGCAATAGCCCGTCGGATATTGAAAACAGCCAGCTGGTGGTGCTGTTCGGCAATAACCCCGGCGAAACGCGGATGAGCGGCGGCGGGGTGACATACTACCTTGAACAGGCGCGGCAGAAATCCAATGCCCGTATGATCATCATCGATCCGCGCTATACCGACACCGGCGCCGGACGCGAAGATGAATGGATCCCGATTCGCCCCGGGACCGATGCGGCGCTGGTATCAGGTCTGGCGTGGGTGATGATCACCGAAAACCTGGTCGATCAGCCGTTCCTCGATAAATACTGTGTGGGATACGACGAGAAAACGCTGCCCGCCGGTGCGCCAGCCAATGGTCACTACAAAGCTTACATTCTTGGCCAGGGCGCTGATGGTATCGCCAAAACGCCGGAGTGGGCCTCGACGATTACCGGTATTCCGCGCGAACGTATTGTTAAACTGGCGCGCGAAATTGCCACCGCCAAACCGGCCTATATCAGCCAGGGTTGGGGGCCGCAGCGTCACGCCAACGGCGAAATCGCCACCCGGGCTATCTCGATGCTCGCTATCCTGACGGGTAACGTCGGGATCAACGGCGGCAACAGCGGCGCGCGCGAGGGCTCCTACAGCCTGCCGTTTGAGCGCATGCCGACGCTGGAGAATCCGGTTCAGACCAGTATCTCGATGTTTATGTGGACCGACGCTATCGAGCGTGGTCCGGAAATGACCGCGCTGCGCGACGGCGTTCGTGGCAAAGATAAGCTCGACGTGCCGATCAAAATGATCTGGAACTATGCGGGCAATTGCCTGATTAACCAGCATTCTGAGATCAACCGTACCCATGAGATCCTGCAGGACGACAAGAAGTGCGAGATGATCGTAGTCATCGACTGCCATATGACCTCGTCAGCGAAATACGCCGATATTCTGCTGCCGGACTGCACCGCCTCCGAGCAGATGGATTTCGCGCTGGATGCCTCCTGCGGCAACATGTCCTACGTCATCTTTGCCGATCAGGCCATCAAGCCGCGTTTCGAATGCAAAACCATCTATGAGATGACCACCGAGCTGGCAAAACGCCTCGGCGTGGAGCAGCAGTTTACAGAAGGCCGTACCCAGGAAGGCTGGATGCGCTATCTGTATGAGAAGTCGCAGAAAGCGATTCCCGATCTGCCAGATTTCGACACCTTCCGCCAGCAAGGCATTTATAAGCAGCGCGATCCGCAAGGACACCATGTGGCCTACAAAGCCTTCCGCGAGGATCCGCAGGCCAATCCGCTGACCACGCCGTCGGGCAAGATCGAAATTTACTCGCAGGCGCTGGCGAAAATCGCGGCTACCTGGGAACTCCCGGAAGGGGATGTTATCGATCCGCTACCTATCTATACCCCGGGCTTCGAAAACTACAACGATCCATTGACAGCGAAATACCCGCTACAGCTGACCGGCTTCCACTATAAATCGCGCGTTCACTCAACTTACGGCAACGTCGATGTGCTGAAGGCCGCCTGTCGGCAGGAGATGTGGATTAACCCGATCGACGCCCGCAAGCGCGGTATTGCCAACGGCGATCGCATTCGCATCTTCAACGACCGCGGTGAAGTACATATCGAAGCGAAGGTGACGCCGCGCATGATGCCGGGCGTTGTCGCGCTGGGGGAAGGGGCCTGGTATAACCCGGACGCTTCGCGGGTGGATCAGGCGGGCAGCATCAACGTGCTGACCACCCAGCGTCCTTCGCCGCTGGCGAAGGGGAACCCGTCGCATACCAACCTCGTCCAGGTTGAGAAGCTGTAAGGAGTAACCGATGACAACTCAGTATGGATTTTTTATTGATTCCGCCCGTTGCACCGGTTGCAAGACCTGCGAACTGGCCTGTAAGGATTACAAGAACCTGACCCCGGAGGTCAGCTTCCGCCGCATCTATGAGTATGCCGGCGGCGACTGGCAGGAGGACAACGGCGTCTGGCAGCAGAACGTGTTCGCCTACTACCTCTCCATCGCCTGTAACCACTGCGAGGATCCGGCCTGCACCAAGGTCTGCCCGAGCGGGGCAATGCACAAGCGTGAAGACGGTTTTGTCGTGGTCAACGAAGAGGTGTGCATTGGCTGCCGCTACTGCCATATGGCCTGTCCGTACGGCGCCCCGCAGTACAACGCCGACAAAGGCCATATGACCAAGTGCGACGGCTGTCACGAGCGCGTCGCCGAGGGGAAAAAGCCGATCTGCGTCGAGTCCTGCCCGCTGCGGGCGCTCGATTTCGGGCCGATTGCCGAACTGCGCGCTAAGCACGGCCAGCTGGCCGCGGTGGCCCCGCTGCCGTCGGCGCACTTTACCAGTCCGAGTATCGTTATCAAACCTAACGCCAATGCCCGGCCGTGTGGCGATACCACCGGTTATCTGGCGAACCCGAAGGAGGTGTGAGATGGGAAACGGATGGCATGAATGGCCGCTGATGATCTTTACGGTCTTCGGCCAGTGCGTCGCAGGCGGGTTTATCGTCATGGCGCTGGCGTTGATGACGGGCAATCTCTCCCGTGAGCAGGAGCGGCGCGTGGTGGGGAGCATGTTTGGCCTGTGGGTATTGATGGGGATCGGTTTTATTGCCTCGACGATGCACCTTGGCTCACCGCTACGGGCCTTTAATTCGCTGAATCGCGTGGGGACCTCGTCGCTGAGTAATGAGATAGCCAGCGGGGCGATCTTCTTCGCCGTCGGCGGAATTGGCTGGCTGCTGGCCGTGTGCAAAAAGCTGCCTGCCAGCCTGCGTAGCCTGTGGCTGATAGTCACCATGGTGTTGGGCGTGATCTTCGTCTGGATGATGGTGCGGGTGTACAACACCATCGACACGGTGCCGACCTGGTATACCGTCTGGACACCGCTGAGCTTCTTTCTGACGCTGTTTATCGGTGGTCCGCTGCTGGGATATCTGTTGCTGCGCGTGGCAGGCGTTGACGGTTGGGCGCTGCGCCTGCTGCCGGTGGTCTCTTTGCTGGCACTGCTGGTGAGTATTGTCGTGATCCTGATGCAGGGGAGTGAACTCACTACTATCCGCAGTTCAATCCAGCAGGCCTCGGCCCTGGTGCCGGATTACGGGGTGCTTATGGCCTGGCGGGTGGTGCTGCTGGCGCTGGCCCTGGCCTGCTGGTGTGTGCCGCAGATCCGCGGCCGCAAGCCGGCGGTCTCTCTGCTCAGCCTGGCGTTTGTTCTGGTGCTGGCGGGAGAGATGATTGGCCGCGGCGTATTCTATGGTCTGCATATGACCGTGGGAATGGCCGTCGCCAGTTAATCCGCGTCATCATGCCGGCGTGCGACCGCCGGCATGATGAAAACGTGCTGTCGATAGATGAAATTTTTCAACTGAAATTAACATCGACATTTATTAATAAATTAAGAAAAACAACAGCGTATTATCTGTTGCCTCACCTTTACCCATTCTGTGGATAAAAAACTTCTATCGTAGCCTGCAAAACCGCGTCACGCCTGATTTCAGGTGGATTGACATTGTTTTTAGCGGTGGCATGATGCGCTCGCGATCTGAACATTCCTCACGGTTTTTACCCATGACCATCTATACCCGGCCAGTGCAAATGCTGCTCTGTGGCCTGCTTTTACTGACCCTGGCGATAGCGGTGCTGAATACGCTCGTCCCGCTCTGGCTCGCCCATGAAAATATGCCAACCTGGCAGGTCGGCATGGTGGGGTCATCTTATTTTACCGGCAACCTGGCCGGTACGCTGCTGGCCGGTTGGGTGATTAAGCGCCTTGGGTTTAACCGCAGCTATTATCTCGCGTCGTTAATTTTCGCCGTCGGCTGCGTAGGGCTGGGGATCACCGTTGGCTTCTGGACGTGGCTGAGCTGGCGTTTTATCGCCGGCGTAGGCTGCGCGATGATTTGGGTGGTGGTGGAAAGCGCGCTGGTCTGCAGCGGGACTTCCCGCAGCCGCGGCCGTCTGCTGGCGGCGTACATGATGGTCTATTATGTCGGTACCGTACTGGGCCAGCTGATGGTCAGTAAATTACCCACCGATTTAATGAGCGTCCTGCCGTGGGTGACAGGGCTGGCGCTGGCGGCGATCCTGCCGCTGCTGTTTACCCGTATTATGGGACAGGCTGAAGAGCCGCATGAAACAGTACGTATCTGGCCGATGCTGAAGCTGCGCCAGGCGCGCCACGGTGTCAATGGCTGCATTATCTCGGGGATTGTCCTCGGCTCGCTGTACGGCCTGATGCCGCTATGGCTGAACCATCAGGGCGTCAGCGACTCCGGCATTGGTTTCTGGATGGCGGTGATGGTTAGCGCGGGCATCCTGGGGCAGTGGCCGGTAGGGCGCCTGGCTGATCGTTATGGCCGCCTGCTGGTGCTGCGGGTGCAGGTCTTTGTGGTGATCATCGGCTGTCTGGCGATGCTGAGTCAGGCGGCAATGGCCCCGGCGCTGTTTGTGCTTGGGGCATCCGGTTTCACGCTGTATCCGGTGGCAATGGCCTGGGCCTGTGAAAAAGTGGAGCACCATCAGCTGGTGGCGATGAATCAGGCGCTGCTGATGAGCTATACCATCGGCAGCCTGCTGGGCCCGACCCTGACGGCGATGCTGATGCAGAACTTCTCAGACAACTTGCTGTTTATCATGATCGCCAGCGTGTCGTTTATCTATCTGCTGACCCTGCTGCGTAAAGCCGGGCATCATCCGACGCCGGTGGCGCACGCATAACCATTGTGACGTGCAGCGAAGGCTGCGCGTCATCTGCTTCAATCGATCGTGTTTTCCACTGCAGAGAGACGGCATTGCGCTTTTCATGAGGATCAACGGCGGGGCTGGAACGATTTCCCGTGTCGCTTCGGGCCGGCGTAAGCGCACCACCGACCCTGATGAGGCTATTAGTACATCACCTTGTGACCATACTGCTCAAGAATGCCTTTCACCCGCTCCATGGTCTCTTTCTTCGGCGGGTGGACACCGTCCAGTTTGTATTCTTCACCCATCGCTACCCATTTGTGTTTGCCCAGCTCATGGTAGGGCAGCAGCTCAATTTTCTCGACGTTGCCCATATCGCGGGTAAATTCGCCCAGGCGGTGTGCGGAGTCATCATCGTCTGACCAACCCGGAACCACCACATAGCGGATCCAGACATTGATATTCTTTTTCGCCAGGTACTGGGCAAACTCGAGGGTGCGGTGGTTGGACACGCCGACCAGGTTCTGGTGAATTTCATCGTTCATCTGTTTGAGATCCAGCATGACCAGGTCAGTCACCTCCAGCAGTTCGTCGATAACCGGATCGTAGCGACGGACAAAGCCGTTGGTATCGAGGCAGGTATGAATACCTTCCTTCTTACAGGCGCGGAACCAGTCGCGAACAAACTCCGCCTGCAGGATCGCTTCGCCGCCCGACGCCGTGACGCCGCCGCCTGAGGCATTCATAAAGTGACGATAGGTCACTACCTCTTTCATTAACTCTTCAACAGTGATTTCTTTGCCGCCGTGGGTATCCCAGGTGTCACGGTTATGGCAGTACAGGCAGCGCATCAGGCAGCCCTGGAAAAAGGTAATAAAGCGGATGCCCGGGCCATCAACGGTGCCACAGGATTCAAAGGAGTGGATGCGACCAATAACTGACATTGCGGTGTTTTCTCCAGATGTGGCCCATCCGGGGCCGTGTTGGTGCACAGCTCAGCGGCTGTGTCGAGTCTGTTTTGACAGGTACCCAAAGTATAGATAACTGGCAAAGCAGGCTGGGGCGGGGAAGCACTTGTTAAAAAGGCCCCACTGACGTGGGGCCTTTATTGTACGCTTTTTCAGTCAGACTGGGAATTACATGGTCTGAGTGAAGGTACGGGTAATAACATCCTGCTGCTGTTCTTTCGTCAGGGAGTTAAAACGTACGGCGTAGCCAGATACGCGGATGGTCAGCTGCGGATATTTTTCCGGGTTTTCCATCGCGTCGAGCAGCATTTCGCGGTTCATGACGTTCACGTTCAGGTGCTGACCACCTTCGATGGACGCTTCGTGATGGAAGTAACCATCCATCAGGCCCGCCAGGTTGGTCTTACGAACTTCGTCATCTTTACCCAGTGCGTTCGGCACGATAGAGAAGGTGTAAGATATACCATCTTTCGCGTAAGCAAACGGCAGTTTAGCTACGGAGGTCAGAGAGGCAACAGCACCTTTCTGGTCACGACCGTGCATCGGGTTAGCACCTGGTCCGAACGGCGCGCCAGCGCGACGACCGTCTGGGGTGTTACCGGTTTTCTTACCATATACCACGTTAGAGGTGATGGTCAGAACAGACTGAGTCGGGATAGCGTTGCGGTAGGTGTGCAGTTTCTGAATTTTCTTCATGAAACGTTCAACCAGGTCAACGGCCATATCATCGACGCGAGCATCGTTGTTACCAAACTGCGGGTATTCGCCTTCGATTTCGAAGTCGATAGCCAGACCGTCTTCGTCACGAATCGGTTTAACTTTCGCATATTTGATAGCAGACAGGGAGTCAGCAGCAACGGACAGACCAGCGATACCACACGCCATGGTGCGGATAACGTCACGGTCGTGCAGCGCCATCAGAGAGGCTTCGTAGCTGTACTTGTCGTGCATGTAGTGGATGATGTTCAGCGCGGTGACGTACTGTTTAGCCAGCCAGTCCATGAAGTGATCCATGCGATCCATGACTTCGTCGAATTTCAGGACGTCGCCTTTGATCGGTTCAGATTTCGGACCCACCTGCATTTTCAGTTTTTCATCCACGCCGCCGTTGATAGCGTACAGCATGGTTTTCGCGAGGTTGGCACGAGCGCCGAAGAACTGCATTTGCTTACCAACAACCATCGGGCTTACGCAGCATGCGATAGCGTAGTCGTCGTTGTTGAAGTCCGGACGCATCAGGTCATCGTTCTCGTACTGCAGAGAAGAGGTATCGATAGACACTTTAGCAGCGAATTTCTTGAAGCTCAGCGGCAGTTTTTCAGACCACAGGATAGTGATGTTCGGCTCCGGAGACGGCCCCATGGTGTACAGGGTGTTCAGGAAGCGGAAGCTGTTTTTGGTCACCAGGGTACGACCGTCAACGCCCATACCACCGATGGATTCCGTTGCCCAAATCGGGTCACCGGAGAACAGTTCATCATATTCCGGGGTACGCAGGAAGCGAACCATACGCAGTTTCATGACCAGGTGGTCAACCATTTCCTGCGCGTCTTGCTCGGTGATTTTACCCGCTTTCAGGTCACGTTCGATGTAGATATCCAGGAAGCTGGAGGTACGACCGAAGGACATTGCCGCGCCGTTCTGAGATTTCACGGCAGCCAGGTAACCGAAGTAGGTCCACTGGATTGCTTCCTGAGCAGTTTTTGCCGGAGCAGAGATATCGCAGCCGTATTTCGCTGCCATTTCTTTGATCTGACCCAGAGCGCGATGCTGTTCAGCGATTTCTTCACGCAGACGGATAGTTGCTTCCAGATCTTCGCCGCTTTCCAGTTTCGCTTGCAGAGACTGGAACTGAGCGTATTTGTCTTTCATCAGGAAGTCGATACCGTACAGCGCAACGCGACGATAGTCACCGATGATACGGCCACGGCCATAAGCATCCGGCAAACCGGTCAGCACGCCGGATTTACGGCAGTTCAGGATGTCTTTGGTGTAAACATCAAATACGCCCTGGTTGTGGGTTTTACGGTACTCGGTGAAGATTTTTTTCAGCATCGGGTCCAGCTCGCGATTGTACGCTTTGCAGGAACCTTCAACCATTTTGATACCACCGAACGGGATGATTGCACGTTTCAGCGGCGCTTCGGTCTGCAGACCAACAATTTTTTCCAGACCTTTCTCGATATAGCCTGCGTCGTGAGAGGTGATGGTGGAAGCCAGGGCAGTGTCAAAATCAACAGGCGCGTGAGTGCGGTTTTCCTGTTTTACACCTTCCATTACGCTGTCCCACAGCTTGGTGGTCGCTTCAGTTGCGCCAGCCAGGAAGGATTCGTCGCCTTCATATGGGGTGTAGTTTTTCTGAATGAAGTCACGGACGTTGACTTCATTCTGCCAGTCACCTTTCGCAAAACCTTCCCAGGCTGTGGCTAACTTTTCATTAAGCTCGGACATGTAACACCTACCTTCTTAAGTGGATTTTTTATTTACTGCCTGAAACAACCCTTAGTGATGGTCGTTGCCACGCAGGTAAATGACCCAGTATGTCAACCCGACCAGCAGACCTCCGCCGATAATGTTCCCAATAGTCACCGGAATCAGGTTATCAGTGATGAAGTTCATAACGGTCAAGTGTGAGAAACTTTCCGGAGTTGAACCGACCGCGGTCCAGAATTCCGGGCTCGCAAAATTGCGGATTACGATACCCATTGGGATCATAAACATGTTGGCGATGCTGTGCTCAAAGCCGCTGGCAACGAACATCGCTACCGGCAGGACCATGATCATCGCTTTATCCATCAGGCTACGACCGGAATAGCTCATCCATACGGCGAGACAAACCATCAGGTTAGCGAGGATACCCAGGCTCACGGCCTCCACAAAAGTATGGTGCATTTTGTGGTCAGCGGTCTGCAGGACGTTTAGCCCCCAACCGCCGTTGGCAGTCATATATTCGCCTGATAACCACATCAGCAGCACAAACAGCAGTGCGCCCACCAGGTTACCAAAATAGACGTTGAGCCAGTTTTTTGCCAGTTGCCCCCATGTAATTCGACCGCTGGCTTTCGCCACCACGATCAATACGGTAGAGGTAAAGAGGTCAGCGCCGCAGATGATGCACAGAATCAGACCCAGGGAAAAACAGACCCCACCGATAAGCTTGGCAATCCCAAAAGGCATCGCGGCAGTGCCGGTGGTCGCGGTGATATAGAATACGAAAGCGATGGAGATGAAAACGCCAGCGGTGATCGCCAGATAAAAGGTCTTCATCGGATGCTTCGTTGCTTTATAGACACCTGCTTCTTCGGCGACTTTCGCCATCGCGGCAGGGAGCAAAAGATCAAAAGGGTTGTCAGCTTTCACACTAACTCTCTCTTTATATAAGTTGGCGGTGAGATACTAACAAAGCATTATAGAAGGGAAATTGATATAGATCATATCTCACCGGAACTATATGCCTTTTTAGTGTGTGGTTTTTGTCTATTTGATGTTTAACTATTTGAATTTTTTATGGAAAATAAATTTTAAAATTTATAACTTATGTTGAATTTTTTCGTTTTCGCCCCAGTTTTTGAGTTAATTAAAATGGAGTATTTTATTTAAAATTAACAATTGGTAAATGATATAAGTTCGATATTTACTATTAATTAACTTTGCAACTACAAACTATAGTGGATACCTCGCCAGGTTTAAATAACGGAGCCGCATCGGGCTCCGTTGTTGGCAAGCATGTTGGCGCAATGAGGGCTTATTTTGCCCAGAATGCCGCTTTCGCCCGCTGCAGCTTTTCATACGCTTTCAGCAGCGACTGATGAGCCGGGAAGGCTTGCAGATCGCTGTCGACAGCCTGAAGGCCATAGAACGGGGCTTCCCCGCTCAGCGCAGCGCTGGCGGCCTCGACCGCATCAGTGCCGTACATACGGAGGAAGGCGTTCAGATACTGTAGCGGCTGACGATCCTCTTCCTGGCTCAGCAGCAGCAGGGTCTGCAGGCAACGATAGTAGTTTGCGCGCTCAGGGCTGAAGATAGAGGCATTGAATTCCATGGTCCATTCGGTCCAGATCAGCGCCTGTTCCAGATCGCCGCCAGCCAGGGCCAGCATCGCTTTCAGCTCGCCGATGCGCAGGGTATACCAGCCGTTGTCTTTCCCGGTGGCAAGGCCCAGCAGTTCGCGAACGCGGGTGAAATCATCCAGGCCTTCGTCATCCATTTGTTCGATGAGCGCCAGATAATCTTCTTTTTCCCACTCGCTGCCCGGCAGAGACAGAATGGTGTCCCGCAGATGGGCGCCCATGCTGTTGTTTGCCAGCCACAGGTCTTCTGCCGGATAAATATCCGACATTCCCGGAACGATGATACGGCAGGCGTAAACGCCCAGATGCTCGTAGTCGGCAATGTACACTTCTTTATCTTCGGCCTTGAAGATGGCCATCAGGGTGGCGAACTCTTCTTCGGTGGTACCGGAGAAACTCCAGTCAACGAACGGATAGTCGGCATCCTGCTTGAACATATCCCAGGAGATCAGACCGCTGGAGTCGATGAAGTGGGTTTCGAGGTTAGCGTGCTCGGCGACTTCTTCGTCATCAAAGGTCGGCGGTGTAAAGACGTCGAGGTCTTTCAGGCTGCGGCCCTGCAGCAGTTCTGTGACGGTACGCTCCAGCGCCACGCCGAAGTCCGGGTGGGCGCCAAAGGAGGCGAAGCAGGTGCCGTTAGCCGGGTTAAACAGCACGACGCAGATAACCGGGTATTTGCCGCCCAGTGATCCATCGTAGGCAAAAATCGGGAAACCTTCGGCTTCAAGTTTAGCGATCGACTCCACGACGCCAGGATAGCGCGCCATGACTTCCGCCGGGATCTCCGGCAGGCTGATGCTCTCTGCGATGATGCGGTTTTTGATGTGACGCTCAAAGACTTCGGACAAACCCTGCACGCGCGCTTCATTCGGGGTGTTACCCGCTGACATACCGTTGGATACGTACAAGTTACCAACGATATTCATCGGAATATAGACGGTTTCGCCGTCGGACTGGCGGGTAAAGGGCAGGCCGCACACGCCGCGCTCATCGTTCCCCGACTGCAGATCCACCAGCATACCGGCGGTCAGTTGATCGTCAGGATCGTAGAACGCGCGCAGGCGGGCATCCAGCAGACCTTCCGGTACTTCATCGTCTTCGGTCAGTGGGAACCATTTTTCGTTCGGGTAATGAACAAATGGGCCGTTAGCGATGGTGTCGCCTAACCAGAAGTCGGCGAAGAAATAGTTGGTGGACAGACGCTCGAAATATTCGCCCAGCGCGGAGGCCAGGGCTGCCTTTTTGGTGGCGCCTTTACCATTGGTAAAGCACAGCGCGCATTCTTTATCGCGAATGTGAACGGACCACACGTGCGGCACCGGGTTCAGCCACGAGGCCTCTTCGATATCAAATCCGAGGTCGAGCAATTTCTGCTGGAAGCGAGCGATGGAATCTTCCAGGGCGGCATCTTTGCCGGGAATAAACGTTTGGGTCATGGCGATCACTTTTGTCGTACGGAAAGCGCGCAATGATACGGCTTTTATCTGACAGGTGCTATCTCCATCATCTGGCTATGCTTAGAGGCAACTTATGACCCACAGGGAGATGATAGATGAAAGCCTTTGACTGGCAGCGGATGGCGCTCGATAAAGTGCCGGTGGAGTTTCTTGCCGAGGTGGCGCTGCGTTGCCTCTACACCTTCGTTCTGGTCTTTATTTTCCTCAAAATCACCGGACGGCGCGGCGTGCGGCAGATGTCACTATTTGAGGTGCTGATAATTCTGACCCTCGGCTCGGCGGCAGGGGACGTGGCGTTTTATGACGATGTACCGCTACTGCCGGTGCTGGTGGTCTTCATCACCCTGGCGCTGTTGTATCGCGGTATCATGTGGCTGATGGGGCACAGCGAAAAGCTGGAGGATCTGCTGGAAGGCAAACCTATTGTGGTGGTCGAGGAGGGGCAGCTGGCGTGGGAGAAGCTGCATGCGGAAAACATGACCGAATTCGAATTTTTCATGGAGCTGCGGGTCAACAGCGTCGAGCAGCTTGGCCAGGTCCGGCTGGCGATCCTCGAAACCAACGGGCAGATCAGCGTGTTTTATTATCCCGATGAAGAGGTCAGAGCGGGGTTGTCTATCCTGCCAACACACTGTACCGCGCGTTACACCACCATTCCGCAGGAGGGGATCTATGCCTGCGTACGCTGCAGCATCGTAATGGCGATGCAGGCGGGAGAAAAGCGAATATGTCCGCGCTGCGCAAATGCAGAATGGTCGAAGGCCAGCCGGGCGAAACGGCTCACCTGACAGCAAATATGTCGGTTTTATTACGTCAAGCCGATAGATTCTGTTGTGTGACGGAGGCCGCGTTTTACCGTTGGCGAGTTTTAGCCATTGCGGACCGTGTCACTGAATGATAAAACCGATAGCCACAGGAATAACTTATGCCCGCGGCGGTTCGCGGGCAAAACAACATAGCAACGTGGTGAGGGGAAATGGCTCAGGTCTATAACTTTAGTTCGGGCCCGGCAATGCTGCCGGCGGAAGTACTCAAACTGGCTCAGCAAGAACTGTGCGACTGGCACGGTCTGGGTACGTCGGTCATGGAGATCAGTCACCGTGGTAAGGAGTTTATCCAGGTGGCAGAAGAGGCAGAACAGGACTTCCGCTCCCTGCTGAATATCCCTTCCAACTATAAAGTTTTGTTCTGCCACGGCGGCGGCCGCGGCCAGTTCGCGGGGATCCCGCTGAACATCCTCGGCGATAAAAACGTCGCTGACTATGTGGACGCCGGCTACTGGGCAGCCAGCGCGGTCAAAGAGGCGAAGAAATACTGCACGCCGAACGTTATCGACGCGAAAATCACCGTCGATGGCAAGCGGGCTGTTACGCCGATGAGCGAGTGGCAGCTGACGCCGGGCGCTGCCTATCTGCATTACTGCCCGAACGAAACCATTGACGGTATCGCGATTGATGATACGCCGAACTTTGGCGACGACGTCATCGTCGCGGCCGATTTCTCCTCCACCATTCTGTCCCGTGAAATTGACGTCAACCGCTACGGCGTGATTTATGCCGGCGCGCAGAAAAATATTGGCCCGGCAGGGCTGACGCTGGTTATCGTGCGTGAAGATCTGCTGGGTAAAGCCAGCGTGGCCTGTCCGTCGATCCTCGACTACACCGTGTTAAGCGAGAACGACTCAATGTTTAACACGCCGCCGACGTTCGCCTGGTATCTGGCTGGTCTGGTGTTTAAGTGGCTGAAACAGCAGGGCGGCGTCGCTGCGATGGATAAAATCAACCAGCAGAAAGCCGAACTGCTGTATGGCGTGATCGATAACAGCGGGTTCTACCGTAACGATGTGGCGCAAGCCAACCGTTCACGCATGAACGTGCCGTTCCAGCTGGCGGACAGCGCGCTGGACAAACTGTTCCTCGAAGAGTCGTTTGCCGCCGGGTTGCACGCGCTGAAGGGCCACCGCGTGGTGGGCGGCATGCGTGCCTCCATCTACAACGCGATGCCGCTGGACGGCGTGAAGGCGTTAACCGACTTTATGCTGGACTTCGAACGCCGCCACGGTTAATCGCCTGTTTCTTTCTTCCTCCCCGCGGCCAGTCTGCGGGGTTTTTATTCTGTTTGTTTGAGAGTGAAGTTTGATGGAATCCCTGACGTTACAACCCATCGCTCGCGTAGAGGGCACCGTGAACCTGCCAGGTTCGAAAAGCGTCTCCAACCGCGCGCTGCTGCTGGCCGCCCTGGCCCGCGGCACGACGGTGCTGACCAACCTGCTGGACAGCGACGATGTGCGCCATATGCTGAATGCCCTGAGTGCGCTGGGAGTTCATTACACCCTGTCTGCTGACCGCACCCGCTGCGAAGTGACTGGCAACGGTGGTCCGCTGCGCTCTACTGCGGCGCTGGAACTGTTCCTCGGCAACGCCGGTACCGCGATGCGCCCACTGGCTGCGGCCCTGTGCCTTGGCAGCAACGATATTATGCTGACCGGCGAGCCGCGGATGAAAGAGCGCCCGATCGGCCATCTGGTGGATGCCCTGCGTCAGGGCGGAGCTCAGATCGACTATCTTGAGCAGGAAAATTATCCACCGCTGCGCCTGCGCGGCGGTTTTCAGGGGGGCAATGTCGAGGTTGACGGCAGCGTCTCCAGTCAGTTCCTGACCGCGCTGCTGATGACCGCGCCGCTGGCACCGCAGGATACCGTGATCGCCATTAAGGGCGATCTGGTGTCGAAACCCTACATCGACATTACACTGCACCTGATGAAAACCTTCGGCGTTGAGGTGGACAATCAGTCTTATCAGCGTTTTGTGGTGCGCGGCAAGCAACAGTATCAGTCACCAGGGGATTACCTGGTGGAAGGCGATGCTTCCTCGGCCTCGTATTTCCTCGCCGCTGGCGCCATTAAGGGCGGCACGGTAAAAGTCACCGGTATCGGCCGCGGCAGCGTACAGGGCGATATTCGTTTCGCCGACGTACTGGAAAAAATGGGCGCCACCGTGACCTGGGGCGACGATTTCATCGCCTGCACCCACGGCGAGCTCAAGGCTATCGATATGGATATGAACCATATCCCGGACGCGGCGATGACCATCGCCACCGCCGCGCTGTTCGCGCAAGGGACCACTACGCTGCGTAATATCTACAACTGGCGTGTCAAAGAGACGGACCGTCTGTTCGCCATGGCGACCGAGTTGCGTAAAGTGGGCGCCGAGGTGGAAGAGGGGGAAGATTATATTCGCATCACCCCGCCGGCGAAGTTGAAGTATGCTGAAATCGGCACCTATAACGACCACCGGATGGCGATGTGCTTCTCGCTGGTGGCGCTGTCTGATACGCCGGTGACCATCCTTGATCCCAAATGTACGGCCAAAACGTTCCCGGACTATTTTGAGCAATTGGCGCGGATCAGTACCCTCGCCTGAGTAAAACTTTGTCATCCCGCGGGCTGATGTCCTGTCAGCCCGCTATAATTGCGCAAAACTTCTGCTTTTCATTTCCTGTAGTCCGTAATTTACAAGCAATGCTCACTTTCCGGCGTATTGATGCGTATAATGCGCGGCGTTTATATTCCATGCGCCTTGCTGAAGGAGAAAAAGATGACGGCGAATATTCCGGTAATCACCATTGATGGGCCTGGCGGTGCGGGTAAAGGTACGTTGTGCAAGGCAATGGCGGAAGCGCTGGGCTGGCATCTGTTAGATTCAGGCGCGATCTACCGCGTTCTGGCGCTGGCGGCGCTGCATCATCATGTTGACGTAGAGTCCGAAGAGGCGCTGGTGCCCCTGGCGGCCCATCTTGACGTGCGCTTTATTTCTACTGACGGCACCCTGGAAGTGGTGCTGGAAGGGGAAGATGTCAGCGGCGAAATTCGCACTCAGGAGGTCGCCAATGCCGCCTCGAAAGTGGCCGCTTTCCCACGCGTTCGCGAAGCGCTGCTGCGCCGCCAGCGTGCTTTCCGTGAACTGCCCGGGCTCATCGCCGACGGGCGCGATATGGGCACGGTGGTTTTCCCGGACGCACCGGTCAAAATTTTCCTTGATGCCTCTGCCGATGAACGGGCGCATCGCCGTATGCGGCAGTTGCAGGAAAAGGGCTTTGATGTTAACTTTGAACGTCTTTTGTCCGAGATAAAAGAGCGTGACGATCGCGACAGAAATCGTGCCGTGGCGCCGCTTGTCCCGGCTGCCGATGCATTAGTTCTCGATTCAACAGAACTAAACATTGAGCAAGTGATTGAAAAAGCGCTACAATATGCGCGCGAAAAATTGGCCGTTGCGTAAGCCTTAGCCGGTAACGCGCCGAAGCCTCCGAATTATAGCAGTACCCCGCGGCAATGGATGGTCAGCGGGTATGTGAAACAACCCCATCCGGCACGGAGCCAGGTGGACGTTAATATTAACCTGAAGATTAAACATGACTGAATCTTTTGCTCAACTGTTTGAAGAATCCTTAAAAGAAATCGAAACCCGCCCGGGTTCCATCGTTCGTGGTGTTGTTGTTGCTATCGACAAAGACGTAGTACTGGTTGACGCCGGTCTGAAATCTGAGTCCGCCATCCCGGCTGAGCAGTTCAAAAACGCCCAGGGCGAGCTGGAAATCCAGGTTGGTGACGAAGTTGACGTTGCTCTGGATGCAGTAGAAGACGGCTTCGGTGAAACTCTGCTGTCCCGTGAGAAAGCTAAACGTCACGAAGCTTGGATCACGCTGGAAAAAGCTTACGAAGACGCTGAAACTGTTACCGGTGTTATCAACGGCAAAGTTAAAGGTGGCTTCACTGTTGAGCTGAACGGTATTCGTGCGTTCCTGCCGGGTTCCCTGGTAGACGTTCGTCCGGTGCGCGACACGCTGCACCTGGAAGGCAAAGAGCTTGAGTTCAAAGTCATCAAGCTGGACCAGAAGCGTAACAACGTTGTTGTTTCTCGTCGTGCCGTTATCGAATCCGAAAACAGCGCAGAGCGCGATCAGCTGCTGGAAAACCTGCAGGAAGGCATGGAAGTCAAAGGTATCGTTAAGAACCTCACTGACTACGGTGCATTCGTTGATCTGGGCGGCGTTGACGGCCTGCTGCACATCACCGATATGGCCTGGAAACGCGTTAAGCATCCGAGCGAAATCGTAAACGTTGGCGACGAAATCACTGTTAAAGTGCTGAAGTTCGACCGCGAGCGTACCCGTGTATCCCTGGGCCTGAAACAGCTGGGCGAAGATCCGTGGGTAGCTATCGCTAAACGTTATCCGGAAGGTACCAAACTTACCGGTCGCGTGACCAACCTGACCGACTACGGCTGCTTCGTTGAAATCGAAGAAGGCGTTGAAGGCCTGGTTCACGTTTCCGAAATGGATTGGACCAACAAAAACATCCACCCGTCCAAAGTTGTTAACGTTGGCGACGTAGTGGAAGTGATGGTTCTGGATATCGACGAAGAGCGTCGTCGTATCTCCCTGGGTCTGAAGCAGTGCAAATCTAACCCATGGCAGCAGTTCGCGGAAACCCACAACAAGGGCGACCGTGTTGAAGGTAAAATCAAGTCTATCACTGACTTCGGTATCTTCATCGGCCTGGACGGCGGCATCGACGGCCTGGTTCACCTGTCTGACATCTCCTGGAACGTTGCAGGCGAAGAAGCAGTTCGTGAATACAAGAAAGGCGACGAAATCGCAGCAGTTGTTCTGCAGGTTGACGCAGAGCGTGAGCGTATCTCCCTGGGCGTGAAACAGCTCGCGGAAGATCCGTTCAACAACTACGTTGCTCTGAACAAGAAAGGCGCTATCGTTGTTGGTAAAGTGACTGCAGTTGACGCTAAAGGCGCAACCGTAGAACTGGCTGACGGCGTAGAAGGTTACCTGCGTGCTTCTGAAGCATCCCGTGACCGCGTTGAAGACGCAACTCTGGTTCTGAGCGTTGGCGACGAAGTTGAAGCGAAATTCACCGGCGTGGATCGTAAGAACCGCGTAGTGAGCCTGTCTGTACGTGCGAAAGACGAAGCGGATGAAAAAGACGCTATCGCTACCGTGAACAAGCAGGAAGACGCGAACTTCTCCAACAACGCCATGGCTGAAGCGTTCAAAGCAGCGAAAGGCGAGTAATCTTTGTCATTCAGGTAATAACAACCTGAATAGTGACGAGTTTACTTGACAGATTGCAGGATTCGTCCTGTAATCAAGCACAAAGGGCGGCTACGGCCGCCCTTGTTTAAGCTGTTAGCTAATTTTTGCCTTGAAGGAAACCGGAGGAATAATGACCAAGTCAGAATTGATTGAAAGACTTGCCAGCCAGCAATCTCACATTCCGGCGAAAGCGGTGGAAGATGCTGTTAAAGAAATGCTGGAACATATGGCCTCAACGCTTGCTCAAGGTGAGCGCATTGAAATCCGCGGTTTCGGCAGCTTCTCTCTGCACTATCGAGCACCTCGCACCGGACGTAACCCGAAAACTGGTGATAAAGTCGAACTGGAAGGTAAGTACGTTCCGCACTTTAAGCCCGGGAAAGAATTACGTGACCGCGCCAATATTTATGAAGAGTAAGTTGCACGACGTGCAACCTGCCTGACGATAAAAAAAGCACCTTCGGGTGCTTTTTTTGTGCCCGCGATTTACCTCCTCCTTCGCAAAAAAACTGTGCCTGACTGCAACAGATGTGAATGTCTGGAACGCGCTGCGCAAGCCTGAACTCGGCGGCAGGACGCCCCCGTTGCTTTGCGTAACACTGCCTGCTCACAGGGAGGTGTTTATGCGTCTACCATGGCTTGCCGGATGCGCCATCATCGGTATGCTGCCGCTACTCTGGTTACCCGCCTTGCCGGGTCCGCGTATTTTGGCAGGCGCGTGCTTCATGGCGTTGCTGTTGACCCGCCTGCATGGAACAGCCATGGCTTGTGTGGCGATGACGCTTCTGCTGATGGTCTGGGGAGTATTGAGCGGACATCAGGCGCTGTGGCCTGCGCAGCACCTCTCCGGCGCCACCCGGCAGGCGGAAGTGATCCTCAGCGAGACGGATGGCCAGGCTCAGCACCGTGGTCAGATTGTGCGGCTGGCGGGTCGCTACCTGTTTCCCCCGGTTGGCGTGACGCTGTACGGTGAACTTGCACCTGCACCCGCCTGTGCGGGTCAGCACTGGCTGATGACGCTGCGCCTGCGCCCGGTACACGGGCAGCTCAATGATGGGGGCTTCGACAGCCAGCGTTATGCGCTGGCGCAGCACCGGCCGCTGAGCGGGGGAATTGTCGCAGCTTCCGCGCTGGATCCCCGCTGCAGCCTGCGCGCCCGCTATCTGGCGTCGCTGACCCGACGGCTGCAGACTTATCCCTGGCATCCGGTGATGCTGGGACTGGGGATGGGGGAGCGGCTGGCCCTGCCGACGGCGATTAAAGTCCTGATGCAGAACACGGGCACCTCTCATCTGATGGCCATCTCCGGTCTCCATATTGCCCTCGCAGCTTCCCTTATCGTGCTCATGCTGCGCGGCGTGCAGTATATTCTCCCGGGCCGCTGGATCGGCTGGCGGTTGCCGCTGCTGGCCGGGCTGGCCGGCGCCGTCGGTTACGGCTGGCTGACCGGCATGCAGCCGCCGGCGCTGCGGACTTGCGTAGGGTTGGGCGTGTGCTGCGCCTTACGCTTGTCGGGGCAGCGCTGGACGGCGTGGCAGGTGTGGCTCTGCTGTCTGGGGGCGATACTCGTTGCCGACCCGCTGGCGGTGCTGTCGCAAAGCTTGTGGCTATCCGCCTTCGCCGTGGCGGGGCTGATCTTCTGGTTTCAGTGGGTACCGCTTCCTGTCGGCCGCTGGCGCTGGCCGTGGAAAGCACTGTTCGCCCTCGTTCATTTGCAGGCTGGCGTGACGCTGCTGCTGGCGCCGCTCCAGCTCCTGCTTTTCCATGGAGTTAGCCTGACGTCCATGGCCGCCAATTTGCTGGCGGTACCCCTGGTGACCCTGCTGGCGGTGCCGCTTATTCTCGGCGCGATGCTGCTGCATCTCACGGGTCCGGGGATGGTGGAGTCGCTGCTCTGGCTGGCGGCCGATCGCGTGCTGGCGCTGCTGTTCTGGGGATTACGACATTTACCGGACGGCTGGCTGCCTCTTGACGCCCGCTGGCTCTGGTTCAGTAGCCTGCCGTGGCTGCTGGTGATGGGCTGGCGTTTTCAGAGCTGGCGGCATTTCCCGGCCCTGTGTCTGAGTGTACTGCTTTTGCTGATGCGGCCCTTCTGGAGGCAAATTCCCGCAGACGAATGGCGGGTGACGATGCTGGATGTCGGGCAGGGGCTGGCGATGGTGATCGAGCGTCACGGCAAGGCGCTCCTGTATGATACCGGGCCTGCATGGCCGCAGGGCGACAGCGGTCAGCAGGTGATTATCCCGTGGCTGCGCTGGCATCATCTGCAGCTGCAGGGCATTGTGCTAAGCCACGAACATCTCGATCATCGCGGCGGCCTTGATTCAGTGCTGCAGGCATGGCCGCAGGCGTGGGTGCGCAGCCCTTTACGCTGGGCGCGTCATCTGCCGTGTCATCGCGGCGAGCGCTGGCAATGGCAGGGACTCAATTTCCAGGCCCTGTGGCCGCTGCCGGGCAGCACGGCAAAGGGTAATAATCACTCCTGCGTGGTGAAGGTGGATGATGGTCGCTCCAGCATCCTGCTCACCGGCGATATAGAACGTCAGGCAGAGCAGGCGATGATCAGCCGTTACTGGCAGCATCTGACGTCTACACTTATCCAGGTTCCGCACCACGGTAGCAACACCTCGTCCAGCGAGCTGCTGGTCCGCCGGGTAGATGGCGCGGCCGCGCTGGCTTCTGCTTCGCGCTACAATGCATGGCGGATGCCTTCGCACAAGGTGGTTCAGCGCTACCGCCAGCAGGGGTATCGCTGGTTAGCCACGCCGCAGCAGGGACAGATAACGGTGGTTTTTTCCGCAGAAGGGTGGCAAATCCACAGCTTACGGGATCAAGTTTTACCTCGTTGGTATCATCAGTGGTTTGGCGCGCCCGCCGATAACGGGTAGAATATGCGGCTATTTCAACACAAGCTGGTTTATTGAATGCAGAACGATAAAGATCTCTCCACGTGGCAGACCTTCCGCCGACTTTGGCCGATTATCGCGCCGTTTAAAACCGGGCTAATCGTCGCGGCGGTGGCGTTAGTGCTTAACGCGGGCAGTGACACCTTCATGTTATCGCTTCTTAAACCGTTATTGGATGATGGTTTTGGTAAAACGGATCGCTCAGTGCTGCTATGGATGCCGCTGGTGGTTATCGGGCTGATGGTGCTGCGTGGGATCACCAGCTACATCTCGAGCTATTGTATTTCCTGGGTTTCCGGCAAAGTCGTGATGACCATGCGTCGTCGCCTGTTCGGCCACATGATGGGCATGCCGGTGTCCTTCTTTGACAAGCAGTCTACCGGGACGCTGCTGTCACGCATTACCTATGATTCTGAGCAGGTCGCCTCATCCTCTTCCAGTGCCTTGATCACCGTGGTCCGCGAAGGGGCATCCATTATCGGCCTGTTCGTGATGATGTTCTATTACAGCTGGCAGCTGTCGCTGATCCTGATCGTACTGGCGCCGATTGTGTCGGTGGCGATCCGCGTGGTCTCCAAGCGTTTTCGCAATATCAGTAAGAATATGCAGAACACAATGGGGCAGGTCACCACCAGCGCCGAGCAGATGCTGAAGGGTCACAAAGAAGTGCTGATGTTTGGTGGCCAGGAAGTGGAAACCAAACGTTTTGATAAGGTCAGCAATAAAATGCGCCTGCAGGGGATGAAGATGGTGTCAGCCTCGTCTATCTCTGACCCGATCATTCAGCTTATCGCATCGCTGGCGCTGGCCTTTGTCCTGTATGCCGCCAGCTTCCCGAGCGTGATGGATACCCTGACCGCCGGGACCATTACCGTGGTCTTCTCCTCGATGATTGCGCTGATGCGCCCGCTGAAGTCGCTGACCAACGTCAATGCCCAGTTCCAGCGTGGGATGGCCGCGTGCCAGACGCTGTTTGCGATCCTCGATTCCGAGCAGGAGAAAGACGAAGGTACGCGGGTCATTGAGCGGGCGAAAGGCAATCTCAAGTTTGAAAACGTCACATTCACCTATCCGGGGCGCGAAGTGGCCGCGCTGCGCAATATCAATCTCGATATCCCGGAAGGGAAAACGGTCGCGCTGGTGGGGCGCTCCGGGTCGGGTAAATCGACCATCGCCAGCCTGATCACCCGCTTCTACGATGTTGACGACGGCCAGATCCTGCTGGATGGTCACGACCTGCGCGAGTACAAGCTGAGCTCGCTGCGCGATCAGGTGGCGCTGGTGTCACAGAACGTGCATCTGTTCAACGATACCGTCGCCAACAACATTGCCTATGCGCGTACCGAAGAGTACAGCCGCGAGCAGATTGAAGAGGCCGCGCGAATGGCCTACGCCATGGATTTCATCAACAAGATGGACAATGGTCTGGATACGATCATCGGCGAGAATGGCGTAATGCTGTCCGGTGGTCAGCGCCAGCGTATTGCTATCGCCCGTGCGCTGCTGCGTAACAGCCCGATCCTGATCCTTGATGAAGCTACCTCGGCGTTGGATACCGAGTCCGAGCGTGCCATTCAGGCGGCGCTGGATGAGCTGCAAAAGAACCGCACCTCGCTGGTTATCGCCCACCGTCTGTCGACCATTGAACAGGCTGATGAAATCGTGGTGGTTGAAGACGGGCGGATTGTGGAGCGCGGAACTCACCACGATCTGCTGGAGCATAAAGGCGTGTACGCCCAGCTGCATAAGATGCAATTCGGCGAATGATCGCGCGCATCTGGTCCGGGGAATCGCCGCTGTGGCGCCTGCTGCTGCCGCTCTCCTGGCTGTATGGCCTGGTGAGCGCGGTGATTCGCCTCAGCTATCAGCTGGGGTGGAAAAAAGCCTGGCGCGCGCCGGTGCCGGTGGTGGTGGTCGGTAATCTCACGGCCGGCGGCAATGGTAAAACCCCGGTGGTGATCTGGCTGGTGGAGCAACTGCAGCAGCGCGGTATTCGCGTGGGGGTGGTCTCTCGCGGCTACGGCGGTAAAGCCGACCGCTACCCGCTGGTATTAACTGACCGGACCAGTACGGCGCAGGCGGGTGATGAGCCGGTGTTAATTCATCAGCGCACTGGCGCGCCGGTGGCGGTTTCTCCGCTGCGCAGCGACGCGGTGAAAGCGCTGCTCAGCGCGCACGATCTGCAGATTATCGTGACCGACGACGGGTTGCAGCACTATAAGCTCGCGCGGGACAGAGAAATTGTCGTCATCGACGGTGTGCGTCGCTTTGGCAACGGCTGGTGGTTGCCTGCCGGGCCGATGCGCGAGCGGGCCTCGCGCTTGCAAAGCGTTGACGCGGTTATCGTTAACGGCGGTGTGGCGCGTCCGGGGGAGATCCCGATGCAACTGCGTCCCGGAAGGGCGGTTAACCTGCTCACCGGCGAACGTCGCGATGTCTCCACCTTCACGAACGTGGTGGCGATGGCCGGCATCGGCCATCCGCCGCGCTTTTTCGCCACCCTCGAAAGCTGCGGTATCCAGCCGGTCAAAACCGTGGCACTGGCGGACCATCAGGCGTTGAGCCAGTCCGATGTCGCCGCCCTGGCGACCGCCGATCAGACGCTGCTGATGACCGAGAAAGATGCCGTGAAATGTCGCGATTTCGCCGCCGCGAACTGGTGGTATTTACCGGTCGACGCCATAATGGCCGATGAACGTGCACAGCGGTTGCTTGCGGACCTGGCGACGTTGGCGCAACGTTAACCATCGCGCCGGCTTTGCTCGCCGCTGTGCTGGAATTCCTGACGGAGAACCTGCATGTCGGTATTGCAATTTTCGCTTAACGAGGCGCGCCACCTCCATCTCGCGGCGCAGAGGTTGTTAAAAAAGCCCCGGCGTCGCGCTCGCCAGAATGACATCCTTTCCACCATCCAGCAGATGTCGCTGCTGCAAATCGATACCATCAACGTGGTGGCCCGTAGTCCCTACCTGGTGCTGTTCAGCCGCCTCGGCAGCTATCCGCAACACTGGCTGGATGAGTCGTTGCGCAGCGGCGAGCTGATGGAATACTGGGCGCATGAAGCCTGCTTTCTGCCGCGCAGCGATTTCGCCCTGGTGCGCCATCGCATGTTGAATCCCGACAATATGGGCTGGAAATATCATCGAGCGTGGATGCACGAGCATGCCGGGAGTATTGCAGAGCTGCTGGCGCACATCGGGCAAAATGGCCCGGTCCGCTCGGCGGATTTTTCCCACCCACGCAAAGGCGCCAGCGGCTGGTGGGAATGGAAACCGCATAAACGCCATCTGGAAGGGCTGTTTACCGCCGGCGAAGTGATGGTGGTGGAACGGCGCAATTTTCACCGCGTGTATGATTTAACCCAGCGGGTGATGCCTGACTGGGACGACGAACGTGACGCGCTTTCCCGCGACGCGGCTGAAGCCATTATGCTGCGCAACAGCGCCCGCAGCCTCGGTATCTTTCGCCCCCAGTGGCTGGCTGATTACTATCGCTTGCGCCAGCCGTCGCTACCGGGTCTGCTGGCTGCCTGGCAGGAAGAGGGCCTGGTGGTGCCGGTTAACGTGGAAGCACTCGGCGAGATGTGGTTGCATCGCGACGCGCTGGCGCAGCTTGAGTCAGCGCCTGGCGGTAAGCTGATCGCCAGCCATAGCGCCGTGCTTTCTCCTTTTGACCCAGTGGTCTGGGATCGGAAACGCGCTGAGCAACTCTTCAACTTCAGCTATCGCCTGGAGTGCTATACCCCGGCACCGAAGCGGCAGTATGGCTACTTCGTACTACCCCTGCTGCACCAGGGCAAGCTGGTCGGGCGGATGGACAGTAAAATACATCGCAAAAGCCAGGAACTGGAAATCTTCTCTCTGTGGCTGGAGGAGGGGGTGAAGATCACCCGTGGCCTTGAGCAGGGGCTGCGCCGGGCGATTAATGACTTCGCGCGCTGGCAATCGGCGGAACGGATCTTGTGCCGGCGCCTGCCGGAAGGGCTGTTTGTCGGTCATGAGCAGGGGTGGGAAATCGACGCCGATTGATCCCGGCGCCGACCTTCCTGTGATATGCTGCTGAGAAATCTATCCGGTCCATCAGGAGGAAACATGGATCACCGTTTACTTGAAATCATCGCCTGCCCGGTCTGTAACGGTAAGCTGTATTACAGTCAGGATAAGCAAGAACTTATTTGCAAACTTGATAGTCTGGCGTTTCCGCTGCGCGATGGTATCCCTGTGCTGCTGGAGACAGAGGCGCGTCCGCTGGCGGTAGAAGAGAGTCACTCATGAGTTTCGTGGTTATTATTCCTGCGCGTTTCGCCTCCACGCGCCTGCCGGGAAAACCACTGCAGGACATTAATGGCAAGCCGATGATTGTTCATGTGCTGGAGCGCGCGCGCGAGTCCGGGGCGGATCGGATCATTGTCGCCACCGATCATCCGGACGTGGCCAGCGCCGTTGAAGCGGCGGGTGGTGAAGTGTGCATGACCCGCGCCGATCACCAGTCCGGCACCGAACGGCTGGCGGAAGTGGTGGAGAAGTGCGCATTCAGCGATGACACTATCATCGTCAATATTCAGGGCGATGAGCCGATGATCCCCCCGGCAATCGTCCGCCAGGTGGCCGAAAATCTGGCGTCCAGCGCCTGCGGAATGGCGACGCTGGCGGTGCCGATCCACGACGCGGAAGAGGCGTTTAATCCGAATGCGGTCAAAGTGGTGATGGATGCCCAGGGCTATGCGCTCTATTTTTCACGCGCCACCATTCCGTGGGATCGCGATCGCTTTGCCCACTCCCGGGACGCTATCGGTGATTCCCTGCTGCGTCATATCGGCATTTATGGCTACCGCGCCGGCTTTATTCGCCGCTATGTCAGCTGGGCGCCGAGCCCGCTGGAGCAGATTGAAATGCTCGAGCAGCTGCGGGTCCTGTGGTATGGCGAGAAAATCCATGTTGCCGTAGCAGCAGAAGTACCAGGCACCGGCGTCGATACCCCGGAAGATCTGGAGCGCGTCCGCGCTGAGCTGCGTTAACCCCCTGTCCCCTCCTTACAGGGGGGGGATATCCCCGCCGGTTTTTCGCTTTTTTTGCCCCTTTTTGATCTTATTCGATGACAACCCTGGTGCGGGCGCTCATTATGAAACCAGTAGTGTTCATAGGGGTAATCGACAATGGAACAGTTGCGAACCGAACTCAGTCACCTGCTTGGCGAAAAGTTGAGCCGGGTGGAGTGTATCAGTGAAAAAGCCGCTACGGCGCTGTGGTCCCTGTATGATGCGCAGGGAAACCCGATGCCGCTGCTGGCGCGCAGTTTCACCACGCCCGGTGTGGCGCGGCAACTGGCATGGAAGATCTCCACTCTCGCGCGCAGTGGTACAGTGCGCATGCCGGTGGTTTACGGCGTGATGACGCATGAAGAGCATCCTGGGCCGGATGTGCTGCTGCTTGAGCGCCTGCGCGGTGTTCCGGTGGAGGCCCCCACGCGTACGCCGGCCCGCTGGGAGCAACTGCAGGAGCAAATCGTCGAGGCGCTGCTCGCCTGGCATCGTCAGGACAGCGGCGGTTGCGTAGGGATGGTCGACAATACCCAGGACAATCTGTGGTCGAACTGGTACCGCCAGCGGGTAGAGATGCTATGGAGCACTCTGAACCTGTATCAGGATACCGGTCTCACGATGCAGGATAAGCGCATTTTGTTTCGCTCCCGCGAGTGCCTTCCGGAGCTGTTCCGCGATTTCAATGACAATGCCGTGCTGGTACACGGCAATTTTACCCTGCGCAGTATGCTGAAAGACCCACGCAGCGATCAGCTGCTGGCGATGGTGGGGCCGGGGATGATGCTATGGGCGCCACGCGAGTATGAACTGTTCCGCCTTGCAGAAGGCGGTCAGGCCGAGCAGCTGCTGTGGCGCTACCTGCAGCAGGCGCCGGTTTCAGAGGCCTTTGTCTGGCGGCGCTGGCTCTATCTGCTGTGGGATGAGGTGGATAGCCTGGTCAATACCGGGCGCTTTGATCGCACCCGTTTCGACCTCGCAAAAAAATCACTCCTGCCCTGGCTCGCCTGAGCTACCTTTCAGCCATTGCCAGACGCGACCGAGGGTTTCATAGCCGACCCGGTCGCTGTGCATCAGCCATACCGGGGAGGGGATGGCTCGCTCCCACGGATTAAGCGGCGAGGTCACCGCTAACTGATTTGCTGGCGCGGGCAGGGGATCCAGACCGGCATGACGAAAGAAAATCATCGCCCGTGGCAGGTGTGACGCCGAAGTGACCAGCAGGAAGGGGGCATCGCCGATGGCGTGCTTCACCGCCTGCGCTTCCTCTTCCGTATCTTTCGGTCGATCGAGCACAATGATATCGCTGCGCGGTACGCCGAGGCTCTCGGCCACTCTCGCCCCAGCTTCTGCCGTGCTGACGGGATTCGTTTTTGCCGCCGCGCCGGTGAAGATCATTTTCGACCCGGGATGCTCATGCCAAAGGCGGATACCCTCCGTCAGGCGCGGCAGGCTGTTATTGATAAGATTAGAGCTTGGTGCCCACTCTGGATTCCAGGTATAGCCGCCGCCCAACACTACCACGTAGCTCACCGGCTGCTCGCCGCGCCAGGTGGGGTAGCTATCTTCAATCGGTTTCAACAGGCTGTCGGCCACGGGCTGCAGGCTCAGCAGCGCCAGCAGCAACCAGCCGAGGCTCACGCATAGCTTTCCGGTACGTTGAAAGCGGCTGAACCATAACAGCGCGATCCCGATCCCGATCAGCAACAGCAGGGCGGGAAGCGGCAACAGCAGACCGCCGACGATCTTTTTTAGCGTGAAAAGCATGCCAGATGGTTCCTTTTTTAACCATATAACCAAAGTTATGTTCGGATCTTATAACAGATCGCTTCATTCTCGGCGTGGGTATGACAAAATAGCGGTTTTGTGTTGGCTTGTGGAGTCGCCCGTGCAGGATCGCAATTTCGATGACATTGCTGAAAAGTTTTCGCGCAATATTTACGGCACCACAAAAGGTCAGCTGCGCCAGGCGATCCTTTGGCAGGATCTGGAACCGCTGCTGGCGCAGCTGGGGCCGGGACCGCTGAGGGTGCTGGATGCCGGCGGCGGCGAAGGGCAAACGGCCATCAAAGTGGCGCAACTGGGCCATCACGTGACGCTGTGCGATCTCTCTGCTGAAATGGTGGCGCGCGCCCGCCAGGCGGCCGTCGATAAAGGTGTGATCGACAACATGCATTTTGTACAATGCGCGGCTCAGGATATTGCGCAGCATTTGGAAAGCCCGGTCGATCTGGTACTGTTTCATGCGGTACTGGAGTGGGTGGCGGAGCCCCAGGAGGTGCTGCGTACGCTGTGGTCGACGCTGCGTCCTGGCGGTGGGCTGTCGTTGATGTTCTACAATGCTAACGGCCTGCTGATGCACAATATGGTGGCCGGTAATTTCGATTACGTACAATTGGGCATGCCAAAAAAGAAAAAACGCACGCTGTCGCCGGATTATCCGCGTGAGCCGCAGCAGGTTTATCACTGGCTGGAAGAGATTGGCTGGCAGATTGTCAGCAAAACCGGCGTGCGGGTGTTTCATGATTATCTGCGTGAAAAACGCCAACAGCATGACAGCTATGCGGCACTGCTGGAGCTGGAAACGCGCTACTGTCGTCAGGAGCCGTATCTCAGCCTGGGCCGTTATATTCATGTCACCGCGCTTAAGAGCCAGGCTCATAGCCGCAGATGCAAGGATAAAGTATGAGTGAATTTTCCCAGACAGTCCCCGAACTGGTTGCCTGGGCCAGGAAAAATGATTTTTCTATCTCGCTGCCGGTCGACAGACTCTCTTTTCTGCTGGCGGTCGCCACGCTGAACGGCGAACGGCTGGAAGGGGAAATGAGCGAGGGAGAACTGGTGGATGCGTTCCGCCACGTCAGTGATGCGTTTGAGCAGACCAGCGAAACCATCAGCCAGCGCGCCAATAATGCGATCAACGATTTGGTGCGCCAGCGTCTGCTGAACCGCTTTACCAGCGAAATTACCGAAGGCAATGCGATCTATCGCCTGACGCCGTTGGGGATCGGGATCACCGATTACTATATCCGTCAGCGTGAATTCTCGACGCTGCGTCTCTCGATGCAACTGTCGATCGTCGCCGGCGAGCTGAAGCGCGCGGCGGATGCCGCAGAAGAGGGCGGGGATGAGTTCCACTGGCATCGCAACGTTTTCGCTCCGCTGAAATATTCCGTGGCGGAAATTTTCGACAGCATCGACCTGACGCAGCGCATTATGGATGAGCAGCAGCAGCTGGTGAAAGACGATATCGCGCAGCTGTTAAATAAAGACTGGCGCGCGGCGATTTCCAGCTGTGAACTGCTGCTGTCGGAAACCTCTGGCACGCTGCGTGAACTGCAGGATACGCTGGATGCGGCGGGGGATAAACTGCAGGCGAATCTGCTGCGCATCCAGGATTCGACCATGGCGCGCGACGATTTGCATTTTGTCGACCGGCTGGTATTCGACCTGCAAAGCAAGCTCGATCGCATCGTCAGCTGGGGTCAACAGGCGATTGACCTGTGGATCGGCTACGACCGCCACGTGCACAAGTTTATCCGTACCGCTATCGATATGGATAAGAACCGCGTCTTCGCCCAGCGTCTGCGCCAGTCGGTACAGACCTATTTTGATGAGCCGTGGGCGCTGACTTACGCCAACGCCGACCGTCTGCTGGATATGCGCGATGAAGAGATGGCGCTGCGCGATGAAGAGGTCACCGGCGAACTGCCGGCGGATCTCGAATTTGAAGAGTTTAACGAAATTCGCGAGCAGCTGGCGGCGCTAATTGAAGCGCAACTGGCGGTCTATAAAGAGAAGGGAATACCGCTGGACCTCGGCCTGGTGGCGCGGGAGTTCCTGGCGCAGTATCCGCGCGGGCGTCACTTCGACGTGGCGCGGATCGTCGTGGATCAGGCGGTACAGCTGGGCGTCGCCCAGGCAGATTTCACCGGACTGCCGGCAAAATGGCAGCCGATTAATGATTACGGAGCCAAGGTACAGGCGCATGTCATTGACAAATATTGAACAAGTGATGCCGGTTAAGCTGGCGCAGGCGTTGGCCAATCCGTTATTTCCGGCGCTGGACAGCGCCCTGCGCGCGGGCCGTCATATCGGTCTCGACGAGCTGGATAATCACGCATTTTTGATGGATTTCCAGGATTATCTGGAAGAGTTTTACGCTCGCTATAACGTCGAGTTGATCCGCGCGCCGGAAGGGTTCTTCTACCTGCGCCCGCGGTCCACCACGCTGATTTCGCGCTCGGTGCTGTCGGAGCTGGATATGATGGTGGGCAAAATTCTTTGCTATCTCTACCTCAGCCCGGAGCGTCTGGCAAACGAAGGGATTTTCACCCAGCAGGAACTCTATGACGAACTGCTGACCCTGGCGGATGAAGCCAAGCTGCTGAAGCTGGTGAACAACCGTTCCACCGGTTCGGATCTGGACCGCCAGAAGCTGCAGGAAAAAATGCGCGCGTCGCTTAACCGCCTGCGCCGCCTGGGGATGGTGTGGTTTATGGGCCATGACAGCAGCAAGTTTCGCATTACCGAATCGGTATTCCGCTTTGGCGCCGATGTGCGCGCCGGCGACGACCCGCGCGAGGCGCAGCGCCGCCTGATCCGCGACGGGGAAGCGATGGCTCTGGAAAATCACCTGCAGCTCAATGATGAGAATGAAGAAAACCAGCCGGATAGCGGGGAGGACGAGTAATGATTGAACGCGGTAAGTTTCGCTCGCTAACGCTGGTTAACTGGAACGGTTTCTTTGCCCGGACCTTTGATCTTGATGAACTGGTGACCACCCTCTCCGGGGGGAACGGCGCGGGTAAGTCCACGACCATGGCGGCTTTCGTCACGGCGCTGATCCCGGATTTAACCCTGTTGCACTTCCGTAACACCACCGAAGCGGGCGCCACCAGCGGTTCGCGCGATAAAGGCCTGCACGGTAAACTGCGCGCCGGCGTCTGTTACTCGGTGCTCGACGTGATCAACTCGCGCCACCAGCGCGTGGTGGTTGGCGTACGTCTGCAGCAGGTCGCCGGGCGCGACCGTAAAGTCGATATTAAGCCATTTGCCATCCAGGGGCTGCCCACCTCGATCCAACCGACCCAGCTGTTGACCGAGACGCTCAACGATCGTCAGGCGCGCGTGGTAAGCCTCAATGAGCTGAAAGACAAGCTCGAGGCGATGGAAGGGGTTCAGTTCAAGCAGTTCAACTCGATCACCGAATATCACTCGTTGATGTTCGATCTGGGCGTGGTGGCGCGTCGTCTGCGTTCCGCCTCCGATCGTAGCAAATACTACCGCCTGATTGAGGCCTCGCTGTACGGCGGGATCTCCAGCACCATTACCCGCTCGCTGCGCGATTACCTGCTGCCGGAAAACAGTGGCGTGCGTAAAGCGTTCCAGGATATGGAAGCGGCGCTGCGGGAAAACCGCATGACGCTGGAAGCCATTCGCGTTACCCAGTCCGACCGCGATCTGTTTAAACACCTGATCAGCGAAGCCACCAACTACGTGGCGGCGGACTATATGCGTCACGCCAACGAGCGGCGCATTCACCTGGATAAGGCGCTGGAGTATCGTCGCGATCTCTTTACCTCGCGTTCGCAACTGGCGGCCGAGCAGTATAAGCACGTCGAGATGGCGCGTGAGCTGCAGGAGCACAACGGCGCGGAAGGCGATCTGGAAGCCGATTACCAGGCCGCCAGCGATCACCTGAACCTGGTGCAGACCGCTCTGCGTCAGCAGGAAAAAATTGAGCGCTACGAAGCGGATCTCGACGAGCTGCAGATCCGTCTGGAAGAGCAGAATGAAGTGGTGGCGGAAGCCGCCGACCAGCAGGAAGAGAACGAAGCCCGCGCCGAAGCCGCCGAGCTGGAAGTGGATGAGCTGAAAAACCAGCTCGCCGACTATCAGCAGGCGCTCGACGTCCAGCAGACCCGTGCCATTCAGTATAACCAGGCGCTGCAGGCGCTGGAGCGCGCGAAGGCGCTGTGCCATCTGCCGGATCTGACGCCAGAGAGCGCCGACGAGTGGCTGGAAACCTTCCAGGCGAAAGAGCAGGAAGCGACGGAGAAAATGCTGTCGCTGGAACAGAAAATGAGCGTGGCGCAAACCGCGCACAGCCAGTTCGAACAGGCGTACCAACTGGTGGCGGCGATTAACGGCCCGCTGGCGCGTAATGAAGCCTGGGACGTGGCGCGCGAATTGCTGCGCGACGGCGTTAACCAGCGCCATCAGGCCGAGCAGGCGCAGGGGCTGCGCAGCCGTCTCAACGAGCTGGAGCAGCGTCTGCGCGAGCAGCAGGACGCCGAGCGTCAGCTGGCTGAGTTCTGCAAACGCCAGGGCAAACGCTACGATATCGACGATCTGGAAACGCTGCATCAGGAGCTGGAAGCGCGCATCGCGTCGCTGGCCGACAGCGTCTCTGACGCTCAGGAACAGCGCATGACCCTGCGTCAGGAGCTGGAGCAATTGCAGTCGCGCACCCAGACGCTGATGCGTCGGGCGCCGATCTGGCTGGCGGCGCAGAACAGCCTCAACCAGCTGTGCGAGCAGAGCGGCGAACAGTTTGAGTCCGGCCAGGAGGTCACCGAGTACCTGCAGCAGCTGCTGGAGCGTGAGCGTGAGGCTATCGTTGAACGTGACGAGGTCGGCGCCCGCAAGCGGGCCATCGACGAAGAAATCGAGCGTCTCAGTCAGCCGGGCGGCTCTGAAGACCCGCGTCTGAACGCGCTGGCGGAGCGCTTTGGCGGCGTCCTGTTGTCGGAAATTTATGACGACGTTAGCCTCGAAGATGCGCCGTACTTCTCCGCGCTGTATGGCCCGTCGCGCCATGCGATCGTGGTGCCGGATCTGTCGCAGGTGGCGGAGCAGCTCGAAGGGTTGGAAGATTGTCCGGAAGATCTGTATCTGATCGAAGGCGATCCGCAGTCCTTCGACGACAGCGTATTTAGCGTCGACGAGCTGGAAAAAGCGGTGGTGGTGAAGATTGCCGACCGCCAGTGGCGTTATTCACGTTTCCCAACGCTGCCGCTGTTTGGTCGCGCGGCGCGCGAAAACCGCATCGAAACGCTGCATGCTGAGCGTGAGAGCCTCTCCGAGCGTTTCGCAACCCTGTCGTTCGACGTGCAGAAAACCCAGCGTCTGCACCAGGCTTTCAGCCGCTTCATTGGCAGCCATCTGGCGGTCGCTTTCGAGGACGATCCGGAAGAAGAGATCCGCAAACTGAACAGCCGCCGCGGCGAGCTGGAGCGTGCGCTGAACGCCCATGAGAGCGATAACCAACAGAACCGCGTGCAGTATGAGCAGGCGAAAGAGGGCGTTTCTGCGCTCAACCGCCTGCTGCCGCGCCTGAACCTGCTGGCGGATGATACGCTGGCCGACCGTGTGGACGAGATCCAGGAACGTCTGGATGAAGCGCAGGAGGCGGCGCGCTTTATTCAGCAGCATGGCAATCAGCTGGCGAAGCTGGAGCCGATCGTCTCGGTGTTGCAGAGCGATCCGGAGCAGTTTGAGCAGCTGAAAGAAGATTACGCCTATGCGCAGCAAACCCAGCGCGATGCGCGTCAGCAGGCCTTCGCGCTGGCGGAAGTCGTGCAGCGCCGGGCCCACTTCAGCTACTCCGATTCGGCGGAGATGCTCAGTGGCAACAGCGATCTCAACGAGAAGCTGCGCCAGCGTCTGCAACACGCGGAGTCCGAGCGTAGCCGCGCGCGCGAAGCGATGCGAAGCCATGTTGCGCAGTTGAACCAGTACAACCAGGTGCTGGCGTCGCTGAAGAGCTCGTATGACACCAAAAAAGAGCTGCTCAACGATCTGTATAAAGAGCTGCAGGATATCGGCGTGCGCGCCGACGCCGGGGCGGAAGAGCGTGCGCGTGCGCGTCGTGACGAGCTGCACATGCAGCTGAGCAACAACCGCTCCCGCCGCAATCAGCTGGAGAAAGCGTTGACCTTCTGCGAAGCGGAAATGGACAACCTGACCCGTAAACTGCGCAAGCTGGAGCGTGATTACTGCGAAATGCGTGAGCAGGTCGTCAGCGCCAAGGCGGGCTGGTGTGCGGTGATGCGTCTGGTGAAAGACAACGGCGTGGAACGTCGTCTGCACCGCCGCGAGCTGGCTTATCTCTCTGCCGACGAACTGCGTTCGATGTCGGATAAGGCGCTGGGCGCGCTGCGTCTGGCGGTTTCCGATAACGAGCACCTGCGTGACGTGCTGCGTATTTCGGAAGATCCGAAACGTCCGGAGCGCAAAATCCAGTTTTTCGTCGCCGTCTATCAGCATCTGCGCGAGCGTATCCGTCAGGATATTATTCGTACCGATGACCCGGTGGAAGCGATCGAGCAGATGGAGATCGAGCTCAGTCGTCTGACCGAAGAGCTGACCAACCGCGAACAGAAGCTGGCGATCAGTTCCCGCAGCGTGGCGAACATTATTCGCAAAACCATTCAGCGTGAGCAGAACCGTATCCGGATGCTCAACCAGGGGCTGCAGAGCGTCTCGTTCGGCCAGGTTAACAGCGTGCGTCTGAACGTCAACGTGCGCGAAACCCACTCGACGCTGCTTGATGTACTCTCCGAACAGCATGAGCAGCATCAGGATCTGTTTAACAGTAATCGCCTGACCTTCTCGGAAGCGCTGGCGAAACTGTATCAGCGCCTGAATCCGCAGATTGATATGGGGCAACGTACGCCGCAAACCATCGGCGAGGAGCTGCTCGACTACCGCAACTATCTGGAGATGGAAGTGGAAGTTAACCGTGGCTCCGACGGCTGGCTGCGCGCGGAGTCCGGCGCGCTGTCAACCGGGGAAGCGATCGGTACCGGGATGTCGATTCTGGTGATGGTGGTGCAGAGCTGGGAAGATGAATCCCGTCGTCTGCGCGGCAAGGACATCTCGCCATGTCGTCTGCTGTTCCTCGATGAAGCGGCGCGTCTCGATGCCCGCTCCATCGCCACACTGTTCGAACTGTGCGAACGTCTGGAGATGCAGCTGATTATCGCGGCGCCAGAGAACATCAGTCCGGAAAAAGGCACCACCTATAAACTGGTGCGTAAAGTGTTCAATAATCATGAACATGTGCACGTGGTCGGGTTGCGCGGTTTTGCCGCGCCGGTGCCGGAAGCCCTGCCGGGGACTGCCGACGCCTCCTGAGGCTGCGGCTAAATCCTGGTGCGTAAGCGGTGAAAAGGGCAACGTTAAGTTGCCCTTTTTGCTATCCAGCCTGGTATGCCTGGGTGGTATAATCTTTAAGCTTCTTTACATTAGGTAAGGCAAAAGCCTTTTCGTCTTTATATACTGTGATAAAGCCCACTAATTTGTGGGCGGCAATGTGTGACAACAGGGGGCAAGGGATGTTGCTAAAGAAACGGTATGGTCGTCCATTGTCAGCGCTCAGCCTGAGCCTGGCACTGGCATTTGCTCCGCTGTTCAATGTCCAGGCCGCAGAGCCTGAAGTCGTACCCGGTGATAGCTCCGCTACACCTGGAGAGCTTTCCGTCGCGCTGACGCAAAGCGATGGGCAATCGCCGGCGGTCGCGAAGCTAGCCGGTGAGCAGCCGTTGTCGATGGAGGCCGCGGCGAACAGTCGCGCCCAGATCGAAGCGCTGTTGCCGGCAGGGTACAAACCTGTCTTTATGAATCCGCTGGTATCGCTGTACGCCGCCAGGGATATGAAACCGATGTGGGAAAACCGCGAGGCGGTGCAGGCGTTCCAGCAGCAGCTGGCGGAAATCGCTATCGCCGGTTTTCAGCCGCAGTTTACCACCTGGGTCAGCTTGCTGACCGATCCCGCTGTCAGCGGCATGGCGCGCGATGTGGTGTTGTCGGATGCCATGATGGGCTACCTGCATTTTATCAGTGGTATCCCCACCCAGGGCACTCGCTGGTTGTACGGTTCGACACCGTACAAAATGGCGACCCCACCGCTGTCGGTAATTAACCAGTGGCAGCTGGCGCTGGACAATGGTTCCCTGCCGGCGTTTATCGCCGACCTGGCACCGCATCATCCACAGTATGAAACCATGCACCAGTCGCTGCTGGCGCTGGTGGCTGATTCTCGCCCGTGGCCGCAGCTAACCGGCAGCGGCTCGCTGCGCCCCGGTGAATGGAGCAATGATATCGGTGCCCTGCGTGAGATCCTCCAGCGTACCGGGATGCTGGAAAATACGGCCGATATCGTTCTGCCCGGCGATGTGGTCAGCCCGTCGGCGAAGAAAAAGAGCAAATCGGCTGCGGCCCGCGGCGTGTACGATCGCCAGCTGGTGGAGGGCGTGAAGCGCTTCCAGGCCATGCAGGGGCTGGGGGCGGATGGCGTCATTGGCCAGTCCACCCGCGACTGGCTCAACGTCTCCTCCGCGCAGCGTGCGGGGGTGCTGGCCCTGAATATTCAGCGTTTACGCCTGCTGCCGGGCAAACTCTCGACCGGCATTATGGTGAATATTCCCGCTTTCTCGCTGGTCTATTACCAGGATGGCAGCCAGGTGCTGGCCTCGCGGGTGATCGTGGGGCGTCCGGACCGCAAAACGCCGATGATGAGCAGCGCGTTGAATAACGTGGTGGTCAATCCGCCGTGGAATGTGCCGCCGACGCTGGCGCGCAAAGATATCCTGCCGAAGGTGCGGAATAACCCAGGCTATCTGGAACAACATGGCTACACCATGATGCGCGGCTGGAACAGTAAAGAGTCGATTGATCCTTACCGGGTCGACTGGTCGACCATCACCGAGAATAATTTACCGTTCCGTTTTCAGCAGGCGCCGGGGGCGCGTAACTCACTGGGCCGCTACAAGTTTAATATGCCGAGTTCGGATGCTATCTATCTGCACGATACGCCAAACCATAATCTGTTCCAGAAAGATGTTCGTGCGCTCAGCTCCGGCTGCGTACGCGTCAATAAGGCCTCGGAGCTGGCCAATATGCTGCTGCAGGATGCGGGCTGGAACGACACGCGTATTTCCGATGCCCTGAAGCAAGGGGATACGCGCTATGTCAATATTCGGCAAAATATACCGGTGAATTTATATTACTTAACGGCTTTTGTGGACGCTGATGGACGTACACAATATCGAACAGATATTTACAATTATGATCTTACCGCGCGATCCAGTGCACAAATTCTGACGAAAGCTGAACAATTAATCAGGTAAATGAAGTAGTTCAATGGATTTTGTTGTCCTAGCACTGGGTAAAAAAGGGCGCTGCTCCTCTGCAGCGCCCGATTTTCCTGGGGTGAGGCTGCCTTGACGTTGGCAATAATGCCCGGTAAGGTGCCTTTCGTGCGCCAGAAGTGCATATACATATAATTCCGCTCAATGCGTAGCGCGGCCAGCGCGAACGCTCTCCTTTGCCGGGCTGTATCACGGTTGTGGCGAGCGATGGCGAGCTGGCGGTTAGCCTCGTGCGATGCGGAAAAAGTATATAACGATTCATTGACTGTAGACCTGATTATCATGGACAAATTTGACGCTAATCGCCGCAGATTGCTGGCGTTGGGTGGTGCTGCGCTGGGTGCTGCCGCCATTCTCCCTGCGCCGGCATTTGCCACCCTCTCGACCCCCCGTCCGCGTATTTTGACGCTGAATAACCTGCATACCGGTGAATCGCTCAAGGCGGAGTTTTTCGATGGCAGAGGCTATATTCAGGATGAATTAGCAAGACTTAATCATTTTTTCCGTGATTACCGCGCGAATAAAATTAAGTCCATCGACCCAAGTCTGTTCGATCATCTTTATCGGTTGCAGGGATTGCTTGGCACCAACAAACCTGTCCAGCTTATTTCTGGTTATCGTTCCCTCGATACCAACGATGAGCTTCGCGCACGAAGCCGTGGTGTAGCGAAACACAGCTATCACACCAAGGGGCAGGCAATGGATTTCCATATTGAAGGCATTTCGTTAAGCAATATACGCAAAGCGGCGTTATCTATGCGCGCAGGTGGTGTAGGATATTACCCACGTAGTAACTTTGTGCATATTGATACCGGTCCGGTAAGGCACTGGTAACGAAAGGAGCGTCATGAACTATCGTATTATTCCGGTTACCGCGTTCGCGCAGAACTGTTCTCTTATCTGGTGCGAACAAACCCGGCTGGCAGCGCTGGTCGATCCTGGCGGCGATGCTGAACGTATCAAAGCGGTGGTGGCGGAGGCGGGCGTCACGCTGATGCAGATCCTGCTGACGCATGGCCATCTCGATCACGTCGGCGCCGCTGCGGAACTGGCGCAGCATTATGGCGTACCGGTTATTGGTCCGGAAAAAGAAGATGAGTTCTGGCTGGAAGGATTACCGGCGCAAAGCCGGATGTTCGGCCTGGAGGATTGCCAGCCGCTGCGTCCGGATCGCTGGCTCAATGAAGGCGATGTGGTCAATGTAGGGAATGTGGCGTTGCAGGTGTTCCACTGTCCGGGCCATACGCCGGGTCACGTGGTCTTCTTTGATGACGCCTCCCGATTGCTCATTTCCGGGGACGTGATTTTTAAAGGCGGGGTGGGGCGCAGCGATTTTCCACGCGGCGACCATGGACAGCTGATTGCGGCCATTAAAGATAAGCTGTTGCCGCTGGGCGATGACGTGACCTTTATTCCCGGCCATGGTCCACTGTCGACGCTGGGTGAGGAACGCCGTAACAACCCGTTCCTGCAGGATGAGATGCCGGTCTGGTGACAGACATGACGCGAACACATAAAAAAGGCCGCATTCGCGGCCTTTTTCTTTTATCTCGCTTAGCGCACTCTGTCGCTTACAGTACCGCGACGATGGCTTCGCACAGCGGCGCCATATTGTCGGGCGTCATCCCGGCCACGTTGATACGTCCGGAAGCAACCGCATAAATGGCGAACTCTTCGCGCAGACGCAGCACCTGCTCTTTGCTCAGCCCGCTGAACGAGAACATGCCGTTCTGCTTGCTGATAAAGCTGAAGTCGCGACTCGCGCCTTTCTCCTGCAGGGTGTTGACGAACAGCAGGCGCATACGCTGGATGCGCTGGCGCATATCGGTCAGTTCCTGTTCCCAGATCGCACGCAGCGCATCGTTGCTCAGAATAGTGGCGACCACAGAGGCGCCATGCGCAGGCGGGTTGGAGTAGTTGGCGCGGATCACCGATTTCATCTGACTGAACGCGCGGTCCACGGTCTCCTGATCGGCGGCGACCAGCGTGCAGGCGCCGACGCGCTCGTTGTACAGGCCAAAGTTTTTCGAGTAGGAGCTGGCGACCAGCAACTCTTTGTGCAGCGCAGCAAAGGCGCGCAGCCCTTCAGCATCTTCTTCCAGACCGCGGGCGAAGCCCTGGTAGGCGAAATCAAACAGCGGGAGCCAGCCTTTTTCCACTGACAGCTGCGCCAGCTGCTGCCACTGGTCGAGCGTCGGATCGATACCGGTCGGGTTGTGGCAGCAGCCGTGGAACAGCACCACGTCGCCTGCCTGCGCTTCGTTCAGGCTGGCCAGCAAACCATCAAAGTCCAGCGCATGGTTAGCGGCGTCGTAGTAGGTATATTCGCGCACTTCCAGGCCGGCAGAGTTAAACACGCTTTTATGGTTCGGCCAGCTTGGGTTGCTCACCCAAACGCGTTTTACGTCGGTGTTTTTGGCGAGGAAGTCAGCCGCGACACGCAGAGCGCCAGTACCGCCTGGGGTCTGCGCAGTACGGGCGCGTTTATCAGCGATAATCGCATTGCCTTTACCGAACAGCAGCTCCTGGGTGCAGCGACCAAATTCAGGAATACCATCGATGCCCAAATAGTTTTTAGTCGTTTCATTTTCCAGCAGGTACTGCTCTGCTTTTTTGACGCTGGTCAGAACGGGTGTTTTACCGGTTTCATCCTTGTAAACACCAATTCCGAGGTTAATTTTTTCAGGGCGGTCATCGGCACGAAACAGATCGGCCAGACCTAAAATCGGGTCGGCTGGGGCGGCGGTAATGTTCTCAAACATGACGAGGTTCCATTGTGATTACTGAAGGGAAATCCGCTATCAGGTTAACGGGAGAATAACGAATTGCCAACCGTTTGCGACAAAAAGCGAGAAGGTTTTCGAAAGATACGATCTTTGCCTCACGAATACAGAAAAGCAGGACCGAAGTCCTGCTTTGAAGGCATATCACGAAGGGGTGTACTGCAGATTAGAACTGGTAAACGATACCCACGGCCGCCTGGTCGTCGGTCGCTACGCCAGCCGCTTTGGTGTAATCGTTGTCGCTCAGCTGGTTGAATTTATACGCAGCATAAACGTTCATGTTCTTGTTGAAGTAGTACCAGGTACCCACTTCGATGTATTTAACCAGATCCGCATCGCCGCCGGAGAAGCCAGCACGCGACTGCAGGTCTTTACCTTTGGTCTGCACGTAGCCGATGGACGGACGCAGGCCGAAGTCGAACTGATACTGTACGACAGCTTCAAAGTTCTGAGTTTTGCCCGCGAAGTGGTTATCTTCTTCCGGAGTCATGTTGTAGGTCTGGGAGTACATGACTGCCGCGTAGACGTTGTTGGCGTCATATTTTGCAGAGGTTGCCCAGGCTTCGGCTTTGTCGCCATTGCCGTCAGCTTTCTGATCGACGCTACGGTTGGAGCCGGAGTAGCCTGCAGACAGCGCGATACCGTTGTCGAACGCGTAGGTGGCCGCGGTGCTGAAGCCGTCGCCATTCTGCTTGCGAACCGCACGGTCGTGGTCGTTTTTACCCTGGTACTGCAGCGCGAAGCTCAGGCCGTCAACCAGACCGAAGAAGTCAGAGTTACGGTAGGTTGCCACGCCGTTGGTACGGCCGGTCATGTAGTTGTCGGTGTAGTTCCAGCCGTCGCCGCCCCATTCAACCAGCATATCGGTTGCTGCTTCGACATCGTAGATCGCGCCGTAGTTACGGCCGTAGTCGAATGAACCGTATTCGCCCGCTTTCAGACCCGCGAACGCCAGACGGGTTTTCGTCGGCTGGGAACCTTCAACGTTGGACGCATCCATGTTGTATTCCCACTGGCCGTAACCGGTCAGCTGATCGTTGATCTGAGTTTCGCCTTTCAGGCCGATACGGGCATAGGTGGTATCGTCGCTGCTGGTGTTACCATTGGTGGTCCAGACGTGCTCGCCGACCATTTTCCCGTAGAAGTCCAGTTTGTTGCCGTTTTTGTTATAGATTTCTGCAGCGTTGGCTGCACCGGCTACCAGCAGGGCAGGGATCACCACTGCCAGAATATTGCGCTTCATCATTATTTATTACCCTCATTAATATTTTTTATATGAACACGTGCCACTGCCGTCAATAAGTTCTGTCAATAAAAACTTACAGAACCATTGATGAGAGTTTGGTGTCTGAAGGCATCTTTCCATCCGCGACAACGTTTCGCTAGCCGGAAAATGCTACTAATATCTCATATGAGTAACAAAACGAAAAATCATGTAACTAAATGTGTATTTTAGGGAACTTTGTGAACTTAATCAAAATTCCGTTCCACCTGATAAGGCAAAACGCCATTGCTTATCTATCTATATGAATTATTTATGATTAATTTGGATAAGCGGTAATTCGTTCATTTTGTGTGTTGAATTCGCCTTCTTTTTATTCAGCTCCTGTCTTTGCAAGACGTGCGGCGAGTGGTTAAAAAATGAGCAGATTTATCAGTGGTTTTGCGTTCTTATGAACATAAAGTGCGATCTGCGTCACTGGCATGCACCGAAACAGTGCGTAACATAAATGTGATTTCCAGGCCTTGATGTTTAAGTTTGTTGAATTTTGCTAACAGTAATTGACATAAAAAAAGGCCAGCTTGCGCTGGCCTCTGAGGTTTATAACCGAAAAATTTAGAATGTCGCGTTGCGCGGGGTTCGCGGGAACGGAATGACATCGCGGACGTTCTGCACGCCGGTTACGTAGGCAATCAGACGTTCGAAGCCCAGACCAAAGCCGGAGTGTGGCACGGTGCCGTAGCGGCGCAGGTCGCGATACCACCAGTAGTCTTCTTTGTTGAGCCCCATCTCTGCCATACGTGCGTCCAGCACGTCGAGACGTTCTTCACGCTGGGAACCACCGATGATCTCACCGATGCCCGGCGCCAGGACATCCATTGCCGCGACGGTTTTACCGTCTTCGTTAAGGCGCATGTAGAACGCCTTAATGTCTTTCGGGTAGTTTTTCACCACGACCGGTGCTTTGAAGTGCTCTTCGGCCAGATAACGTTCGTGCTCGGAGGAGAGATCCACGCCCCAGTAAACCGGGTTCTCAAACTGCTTGCCGCAGTTTTCCAGAATAGTGACGGCATCGGTGTAATCCACCTGGGCAAAGTCAGCGGAGACGAAACGCTGCAGACGGTCGATAGCGTCTTTGTCTACGCGCTCGGCGAAGAACTGCATATCATCCGCACGCTCTTCCAGTACTGCCTTGAAGACGTACTTGAGCATCGCTTCTGCCAGACCTGCAACATCATTCAGGTTGGCGAAGGCGACTTCCGGCTCCAGCATCCAGAACTCCGCCAGGTGACGGCTGGTGTTGGAGTTTTCGGCACGGAAGGTCGGGCCGAAGGTGTAAATTTTCGACAGCGCACAGGCGTAGGTCTCGCCGTTCAGCTGGCCGGATACGGTCAGGAACGACTCCTTACCGAAGAAGTCTTTATCGAAGTCGACTTTGCCCTGGTCGTTACGCGGCAGGTTTTCCAGATCCAGCGTCGACACGCGGAACATTTCGCCGGCGCCTTCGGTATCGGAAGCGGTGATCAGCGGGGTGGAAACCCAGAAGAAGCCCTGTTCGTCGAAGAAACGGTGCAGCGCCTGCGCCAGGGTATGACGCACGCGAGCTACCGCACCAATCAGGTTGGTGCGCGGACGCAGGTGCGCCACTTCACGCAGATACTCGATGCTGTGGCGCTTGGCCGCCATCGGGTAGGTGTCCGGGTCTTCCACCCAGCCGGTCACTTCCACGCTGGTCGCCTGGATCTCAAAGCTTTGACCCTGACCCTGGGAAGCCACGACTTTACCGGTGACAATCACCGAGCAACCGGTGGTCAGACGCAGCACTTCCTGATTGTAATTGGGCAGAGAATTATTAATAACGGCCTGTACAGGATCAAAGCAGGAACCGTCATAGACGGCGAGGAATGAAAAGCCAGCTTTAGAATCTCGGCGGGTACGCACCCATCCGCGGACCGTGACTTCGCTGTCAACGGCAACGCGGCCCTGGAGTACGTCGGCTACAGGCACAACGCTCATAATAGTCTCTCTTTGTAGTCCAATAAAAAATTCTGTTTCCCCCTTCAGCGGGGGGATATCTATGTTACCTGTCATCTTCCATCAGACAAGCAGAATTCGCACATGGGAGGGAGGATTTCGGAAATAAATTAGCCGCGGGGCCGTTCTTTACCTTCCGTTTACCTCTTTTACGCGAATTATTCGATAATGACCGTCATTTCCTGCTTCGCGTTTTGCATCGATACGATGGTGCGGAAGGATTTGATATTCCCCGAGGCAAAGAAGAGCTCACGGGTCAGGGCTTCGTATTCCGCCATATCGCGGACGTTGATCACCAACAGAAAATCGAAGTCGCCGGTGACGTAATAAACCTGCTGCACCTGCGGGCAACTGACAAACCGCTGTTTATCCTCTTCAAGTAGGTCAAGGCGTTCATTCTCGATCGTAACCTGCACCATGATAGTGGTTGGACGGCCCACTTTACTGGCATCAACCACGCTCACGCTGCCTTTAATGATGCCAGCTTCTTCCAGCGTGGCAATTCGCCGGTTGACCGCCGAGGCGGAAAGACTGACGCGATCGGCGATTTCCCGCTGCGACAGGCGATTGTTGCGCTGTAGCAGGGTGAGAATTTTTTTATCCCAACTATCCAGTTTCATTATCTTTGTCGCCCTAAATACCTGTGATCGGCCTCACGCATGCAACTTTGTTGCGTGAAAGAGGTGAATCAGAGTGAAAATTGCGAAGTTATGGGCAATTTTGCGCCATTTAACCATCGGCGGCAGTGTACCATCTCAGACAGTGGTAAAGCGTGAAATCGCTACAGAAAACCACTGACGTTATTTCTATAGCCTAAATAATTCGAGTTGCAGAAAGCCAACACACATGCAACTTGAAGTATGACGGGTATACATCGATTTATTCGACCATCTCTTTATTGGCCGCGCGGATCCCTGCGCCCTTTATTTGGCCGGGCTGGTCGTTGATTAATTCATCGTCGTACGACGATATGGATAAAAGGTTTATTTATGACGGACACGATTAAATATCAACTCAACGCCCGGCATCTGCCGTATGAACAGGGGGCGGACCTCAGTCTGCTCAATGAAAGCGTTGGCGACGAAGTGCTGGCATTCCATCAAAAATTCCCCGCCTATCGGGTAACGCCGCTGCGCAAGTTGGATTATTTAAGCCAGCGTCTCGGGCTGGGATCGTTGCATATAAAGGATGAAGCGCAGCGTTTCGGCCTTAACGCCTTTAAAGGATTAGGCGGTTCTTATGCGATGGGAAAATATCTCGCTGAACAGCTTGGGCGCGATATTAATACTTTGAGCTTTAGCGATCTTAATTCACCAGAAATTAAAGCCCGTATTAAAGATATTGTGTTTGTCACCGCCACCGATGGCAACCACGGCCGCGGCGTGGCGTGGGCGGCGGAGCAGCTTGGGCTACGGGCGGTTGTTTATATGCCTAAAGGTTCCTCGCCGGTCCGCGCACAGAATATTCGCCAGCATGGCGCTGAGTGCACAATAACCGAACTCAATTATGACGATACCGTCCGTCTGGCGGATAAAACCGCCAAAGAGCAGGGGTGGGTACTGCTGCAGGACACCGCCTGGCAGGGCTATGAACAGATCCCTACCTGGATCATGCAAGGTTATATGACGCTCGCCGTTGAAACCTGGCAGCAGTTGGCGCAAAGCGGCGCCAGGATGCCTACGCATCTGTTTTTACAAGCCGGCGTCGGCTCTTTTGCCGGCAGCATTATGGGGTATTTCGTTGAGAAGATGCAGCAGAATGCGCCGACGATAGTGATCCTTGAACCGCATAAAGCGAACTGCCTGTACCGTTCGGCAACCATCAATGACGGGCAACCGCACAGCGTCGGCGGCAACATGGCGACGTTAATGGCCGGCCTTGCTTGCGGCGAACCCAATATCACCAGTTGGCCGATGCTGCGTGACCATGCCCGTTGTTTTATCTCTGCCGATGATTGTCTTGCCGCTAACGGCATGCGCCTGCTGGCCGCGCCGCGGCCAGGTACCGATGAACCCTTTATCTCCGGCGAATCCGGCGCCATCGGCGCGGGAGTGCTTTATGCGCTGATGACCCAGCCGGAATACCGCGAACTTGCCGAAGCGCTGCGGCTGAATGCTGATGCGCAGGTCCTGTTAATCAGCACTGAAGGAGATACGTCCCCGGATGTCTATGAAGACATCGTCTGGTTTGGCCGTAATGGCTAATCGCCATCGGCAATAACAAGAGGGTCATCTTACCTACCCTACGAGCCCTCGGTATGACATGCGTTCTGACTAATAACGAAAACATACGCGGATTCGCGTAATGCATAGAGAGAACCTGACCGATGAATACTGAAAATGCTGTGACAGAAAGAGGATGTTGCGATGCCGCAAAGTGGCATAGCGAAGATACCGTGTGGGTGCTTGGCCTGTTCGGCACGGCAATTGGCGCCGGGGTGTTGTTTCTGCCGATTAACGCCGGAATTGGCGGTTTTTGGCCGCTGCTTATCGTTTTTGCTCTTGCTTTTCCCATTACTTATCTGGCGCATCGCGGGCTGGCACGATTTATTTATTCTTCCAACACGCCGGAAAGCACGATCACCGATGTCATTGGCGAGCATTTTGGCGCGCTAGCGGGGAAGGTGTTTACCGTTATCTATTTCTTCGCTGTGTACACCATTTTGATTATGTATGCGGTAGCCATTACGAATACTGCGCAAAGTTTTATCAGCCATCAACTGGGGCTGGCGGAGCCGCCGCGGGCAGTGGTGTCGATTGTGCTGATCCTCGGGCTGATGTTTATTGTCCGCCTCGGGCAGCGTTTGATTATGCGCGTGATGAGCACCCTGGTTTATCCCTTCATTATTTCACTTATTTTTATGGCGCTGTTTTTGATCCCGCACTGGAACGGCGCGATTTTGCACACCGTGAGCTTCAGCGCAATGGGCGATGGGCGCGGCATTTTACTGACGCTGTGGATGACTTTTCCGGTGCTGGTTATGTCGTTTAACCACTATCCGATCGTCTCGCCGATGGTCGTACGCCAGAAGCAGCGCTACGGACTCGCGCTTGCCGAGCGCAAATGCGCGCAGATCCAGCGCTATGGCATCCTCTTAATGACCGTGGTGGTGCTATTTTTCGTTCTCAGCTGCGTGTTGAGCCTGTCACCACAGCAGTTAGCGGAAGCAAAAGCGCAGAATTTGTCGATCCTGTCGTACCTTGCCAACCAGTTTGAGACGCCGATTATTGCCTGGCTATCGCCAATCATTGCGTTTGTCGCGATTACGAAATCGTTTCTTGGCCACTATATCGGCGCTTATGAATCGCTGCGCGATCTGATTATCGAGGCCGCCGCCGCGCGGGGGAAAAAACCGACTATCCGCGCAGTTGACGCCGTTATTCTGGTTTTTATGGTCCTCACCTGCTGGTTCGCCGCCTATAAGAACCCAAGCATCCTCGGTATTATCGAGTGCATCAGCGGCCCGACCGGGGCTGCGATTCTACTGCTGTTGCCGATGTATGCCATTCATAAGTTACCGGTGCTGGCGCCGTATCGCGGCAAAGCCAGCAACGTTTTCGTCACCCTGATTGGGTTAATTACCGTATCCGCCATTTTTTACGGCATGTTCCAATAACCCCGAACAATAGCGAGATGTTTTATGAGTCATGATCTACAGATAAACGGCCAGCGGCTGATCGATTCCCTGTTTGCGCTTGGTGAATGCGGCGCGTTGGAAGGCGGCGGCGTCTGCCGCCTTGCGGCGACCGCGGAAGATAAAGCCGGTAGGGACTTTGTTGTTGCCCGGATGAACGCGCTGGGGCTGACTATCTATATCGATGCTATCGGCAACGTTACCGGTGTTTATCGCGGAGAAGAGGCGCTACCGATGGTGATGATGGGGTCGCATATCGACACCGTGGGTACTGGCGGCCTGTACGATGGCAACTACGGCGTGATGGCCGGTCTCGAGGTGATTGCCACCCTTCAGGATGCCGGGATTCGTCCGCGGCGTCCGTTAGCCGTAACCTTCTTTACTAATGAGGAGGGGGTGCGCTTCCAGCCCGATATGATGGGAAGCGTGGTGTTTGCCGGGGAGTATCCACTGGCGCAGGCCCTGGCGGCAAAAGACCACAATGGCATTACTCTTGACGAGGCGCTGCGGGAGATTGGCTATAAAGGCGAACATCAGCCGGGCAATCTGCCGGTAGATAGCTACGTCGAACTACATATCGAACAGGGACCTATCCTCGATAAGGAACGGATTGATATCGGCGTCGTCACCGGCGTGCAGGGTATTTCATGGCAAGAATTTACGCTAACAGGCGTGTCGAATCACGCCGGTACGACACCGATGTCCATGCGCCGCGATGCCGGCCTGGCGGCGGCGAAAATCGCCGTTTTTGCCCGTGAACTGGCGATGAGCCTCGGCGGCAATCAGGTGTCTACCGTCGGGCATATCAGCGTTAAACCCAACCTGATTAACGTCATTCCAAATCACGTCGTGATGTCGGTGGATTTACGCAATACCGATAACGCTATCTTAATTGAAGCGGAACGGCGCTTAGCCGAGTTTGTCGCCACAACGGCGCAGGAAGAGGGGGTGGAGATAGCCAGCCGTTCACTGGTGCGTTTTAACCCGGTCATTTTTGCCGATGAAATCGTCAATGCCGTTGAAGCGGAGGCGAAACGTCAAGCCCTCAGTTATCGGCGCCTGCCGAGCGGCGCCGGCCACGACGCGCAATTTATGGCTTCGGTATGCCCCGCAGGGATGATTTTTGTCCCCTGTGTTGACGGCATTAGCCACAACGTCAATGAACATAGCGAAGCCAAAGATCTCATTGCCGGCGCCAATGTGCTGCTGCAGGTGGTATTACAGCGCGCGCAGCGTGCGGCATAATTTTTACAGGAGTGAAGAATGAATCAACAACAGCTAAAGCAGCAGCTTATTGCCTGGCGCCATCACCTGCATGCCAATCCGGAAAGCGCCTTTGAAGAAGTCAAAACCTCGCAGTTTATCGCCGAGAAACTCGAAGCGATGGGCATTGAGGTTCATCGTAATATAGGTAAAACCGGGCTGGTGGGCGTGTTGAAATGTGGCGACGGTAACGGTGTTATCGCCATCCGCGCCGATATCGATGCTATTCAATTGAACGAACAGGGTGAACGGCCTTACCGCTCCACGACCGCCGAACGGATGCACGGCTGCGGGCATGATGGCCATACCTGCATTGCGCTGGGCGCGGCGCAGTTGCTATTGCAGCGGCAAAACTTTAACGGCACCGTCTGTTTTGTTTTTCAACCTGCGGAAGAACCCGGTTATGGCGCCAATGCGATGATGACGGACGGCGTTATCGAGCGTTTCGGCATCGAGGAGATTTACGGCCTGCACAATATGCCGGGTATGAAGGCCGGGACCATCGCCACCCGTGTCGGCGGTATTATGGCCAGCGAAGATAACTTTATTATCCGTATTAAGGGGCAGGGGGCGCATGCCGCCCGGCCGCATATGGCGAAGGATCCGCTGGTGATTGCGGCAGAAATTATTCTGGCGCTGCAGACCATCGTTTCACGCAATATCGACCCGAACGTGCCGGCGGTGATCTCCTGTACGGAGCTTCATACTGACGGTATCCGCAATGCGATCCCCACGCATGTGGAAATTAAAGGGGATACCCGCAGCTACTCGGCTGACGTACAGGCGCTGCTGGAAGCGCGCATGCGGACCATCAGCGAAGCGATTTGCGCGATGCACGGCGCGCAGTGCGAGTTTAGCTATACCCATGAATTCGCCCCGACGGTGAACTGGCAGCAATGCGTTGATGTCGCGGTCAATGCGGCGGTGAACGTCGTGGGGGCGGAAAATGTCGACGGCAACGTCGCGCAGATGATGATTTCGGAGGACTTCGGCGCCTTCCTGCAGGAGATCCCCGGCTGCTTCATCTTTTTAGGTAACGGCGATGCGTCTGATACTCAGGGCAATACGCCGCTGCATAACGCTTGCTACGACTTTAATGATGAAATTTTACTGACCGGCGCGGAGTATTTTGCCGAGGTGATCAGGACAAGATTGCCGCAGTAGTGATGTTAGTCGGCCCGGCAGCGTAACGCCGCCGGGCCGTTTTTTTAACTCGCCTTTTTAATCGGCGGCAGGTCGAACGCCTCGCGCAGGGCGCGGACGAACGCCTTATCGTGGCAGATGGTTTTCCCCGGGCTGTCGGAGAGTTTCGCCACCGGCTTGCCGTTACATTCCACCAGCTTAATCACGATATTGAGCGGTTTAACCTGCGGCAGATCGCAGGTTAAACGGGTGCCGATACCAAAGCTCAATTTCACCCGCGAAGCGAAGTGGCGATACAGGTCGACGGCTTTCGCCAGATCGAGGTTATCGGAGAAGACCAGCACTTTGCTCTGCGGATCGATGCCCAGCTTTTGATAATGGGCGATGGCTTTTTCACCCCATTCCACCGGGTCGCCGGAGTCATGGCGCAAACCCTGATAGCGGGTAGCGAATTCCGGACCAAAATCGCGCAGGAACGCATCCATGGTGATGCAGTCGGTCAGCGCGATGCCCAGCTGGTCGGGATACTCTTCCAGCCAGGCGGCAAGGGCCGCCCGCTGGCTGCTGGCGAGGTTCGGGCTGATCTGCTGGTGGGCCTGGAACCATTCGTGCGCCTGGGTGCCCATCGGGGCTAAATGTAAACGACGAGCCAGATCGTAATTGCTGGTGCCGACAAACCACGGCTCCTGCTGCAGACGTTGCACAATGGCCTCTTGCACTTCGCGTGAAAAACGACGGCGGGTGCCGAAGTCCATCAGGCGGAAGGCGCGCATATCGAGGCCAGCGGTCATGCTGGCGAAGTCGCCTAGCTTATGTTCCAGCGTGTTCAGCGCCTGATCGACGCCCGTCTCGGGTGAACGATAGCGATGGACCAGCTCGCTTATCACCGCCAGCAGCGGGACTTCCCACATGATGGCTTCACGCCACGGGCCGGTAAGGCGAATGTTCAGCTTGCCGTTGTCATTGCTGACCGTGACCTGGCGCGGGTCATAGCGAAAATCGCGCAGCCAGTCGAGATAATCCTGGCGGAAAAAGGGAAGGGTGGACAACCAGTGATATTCATCATCCCGCAGTCTCAGGTCGCGCATGGACTCCACCTGCTCGCGGATCGCGTCGGCATAAATGCCGAGCAGGTCGTCTCCGCGGCAGCGAAACTCCGCCGCCACATGCACATCGCCGTAGCGGTGGAAGACAGCCTGCTGCATGTGCAGCTTGTAGGCATCCGTATCAAGCAGCGAGTGCAGTACAGGAGAAGTGAATTGTGTCATGGTGCGCAGTAGCATCCTCTCACTGGAGCGTTCCATCCAAACCAACGCGAAAAAGGAGGCGGAGTATACCTTTATTACCCGGCTCTGTCCCGCGATGGCGAGCGATGGCGACGCTGACGGTCATTTGCGAGGCCTAGTTTAATATATTGAACATGGATCACACCACAAGCTTTGCGTCGGGTCGAGGGCATTTCGTGCCGCGCGTGTTAACAAAATGTAGCGGTTTTCGTGTTTCACATTGAAAAGATGAAGATTCTGCATAGCGCGATTGACACAACGGGAATAGACTGGGACGACACTTTACCCAAGATGCGAAAGGTTTTTTATGACACAACAGCCCCAAGCCAAATACCGCCACGACTATCGTGCGCCGGAGTATCTGATTAGCGATATCGATTTGACCTTTGACCTGGATGCCGCAAAAACCGTCGTTACGGCCGAGAGCAAGGTCTCCCGCCACGCGGCTGCGTCTGATGTGCCATTGCGCCTCGACGGCGAAGATCTGACCCTGATCGCGCTGCAAGTGAACGGCCAGCCGTGGAGTGACTATAAAGAAGAAAACAATCAGCTGGTGATCGGCGGTCTGCCGGAGCATTTCACCCTGACCATCGTCAATGAGATCAGCCCGGCGGCGAACACCGCGCTGGAAGGCTTGTATCAGTCAGGCGAAGCGCTGTGTACTCAGTGCGAAGCGGAAGGTTTCCGCCATATTACCTGGTACCTGGACCGCCCGGACGTGCTGGCGCGGTTTACCACCAAAATCATCGCCGACAAAGCGAAATACCCGTTCCTGCTCTCCAACGGCAACCGCATGGCGCAGGGAGAGCTGGAGAATGGCCGTCACTGGGTACAGTGGCAGGATCCGTTCCCGAAACCGTGCTACCTGTTTGCGCTGGTGGCCGGTGATTTTGACGTCCTGCGTGACACCTTTACCACTCGCTCCGGTCGTGAAGTGGCGCTGGAGCTGTACGTCGATCGCGGCAATCTCGACCGCGCGCCGTGGGCAATGACCTCGCTGAAAAATTCCATGAAATGGGATGAGGAGCGCTTTGGCCTCGAGTACGACCTCGACATCTATATGATTGTCGCCGTCGACTTCTTTAATATGGGCGCGATGGAGAACAAAGGCCTCAACGTCTTTAACTCCAAATATGTCCTGGCCCGTACCGATACCGCCACCGATAAAGACTATCTTGATATCGAGCGGGTGATTGGTCATGAGTATTTCCATAACTGGACCGGCAACCGCGTCACCTGCCGCGACTGGTTCCAGCTCAGTCTGAAAGAAGGGCTAACCGTGTTCCGCGATCAGGAGTTCAGCTCCGACCTCGGCTCACGGGCGGTTAACCGCATCAACAATGTGCGCACCATGCGCGGGTTGCAGTTTGCTGAAGACGCCAGCCCGATGGCGCACCCGATCCGCCCGGATATGGTTATCGAGATGAATAACTTCTACACCCTGACGGTTTATGAAAAGGGTGCCGAAGTGATCCGCATGCTGCATACTCTGCTGGGTGAAGAAAACTTCCAGAAAGGGATGCAGCTGTACTTTGAACGCCATGACGGCAGCGCGGCAACCTGCGATGATTTCGTCCAGGCGATGGAGGATGCCTCGAACGTCGATCTGTCCCACTTCCGCCGCTGGTACAGCCAGTCTGGTACGCCAATCGTCACCGTACATGACGACTACAACCCGGAAACCGAGCAATACACGCTGACCATCAGCCAGCGTACGCCGCCGACCGCCGAGCAGGCCGAAAAGCAGCCGTTGCATATCCCGTTTGCCATTGAGCTGTACGATAACGAAGGCAAAGTGATCCCCCTGCAGAAGGGCGGCCATCCGGTACACCCGGTGCTCAATGTGACTCAGGCCGAGCAGACTTTCGTCTTCGATAACGTCTATTTCCAGCCTGTGCCGGCGCTGCTGTGCGAATTTTCAGCACCAGTGAAACTGGAATATAAGTGGAGCGATCAGCAGCTCACCTTCCTGATGCGTCATGCGCGAAATGATTTCTCGCGCTGGGATGCGGCGCAGAGCCTGCTCGCGACCTACATCAAGCTGAACGTCAACCGTCATCAGCAGGGACAGCCGCTGTCGCTGCCGGTGCATGTGGCGGACGCCTTCCGTGCCATCCTGCTGGACGAGAAGATTGACCCGGCGCTGGCCGCCGAGATCTTAACCCTGCCGTCGGCTAACGAAATCGCCGAGATGTTCGCCATTATCGATCCGATCGCCATCGCCACCGTACGCGAAGCGCTTACCCGCACCCTGGCGAATGAGCTGGCGGACGAGTTCCTCGCAGTTTATAACGCCAATAAGCTCGACAGCTACCGGGTGGAGCACGCCGATATCGGTCAGCGTGCCCTGCGTAATACCTGCCTGCGCTATCTGGCGTTTGCGGAACCGACGCTGGGCGATAAGCTGGTGGCAGCGCAGTATCACCAGGCGGATAACATGACCGATGCGCTGGCCGCGCTGTCGGCGGCGGTTGCGGCTGAACTGCCGTGCCGCGATGCGCTGATGCAGGAGTACGATGACAAATGGCATCAGGACGGTCTGGTGATGGATAAGTGGTTTATCCTGCAGTCCACCAGCCCGGCGGCCAATGTGGTGGAAACAGTGCGTGGTCTGCTGAATCACCGTTCGTTCAGCATCAGCAACCCGAACCGCGTGCGGTCGTTAATCGGCGCTTTCGCCAGCAGCAACCCGGCGGCGTTCCATGCTGAAGACGGTAGCGGCTACCAGTTCCTGGTGGAGATGCTGACCGAGCTTAACCAGCGCAACCCGCAGGTGGCGTCGCGTCTGATTGAGCCGTTGATTCGTCTGAAGCGTTATGATGAGAAACGCCAGGCGCTGATGCGCGCCGCGCTGGAGCAGTTGAAGGGGCTGGAGAATCTCTCCGGCGATCTGTTCGAGAAAATCAGTAAGGCGCTGGCGTAACGGCCGCAAAATCCCCGGTTGCGCTCTCGCTTACCGGGGCTACCGCGCTGTGCGATGTGGTAGCCCGGCCGAGCGAAGCGCGGGCCGGGGACGTTAGTTAGCCATGACTAAACAAACGCGGTGCGCTCTCGCTCTTGCCGCGTTTCATCACCCGATCCAGCACCTCTGCCTCCAGCTCGGCCAGCTTCGCCGACCCGGTGCGCCGCGGTCGTGGAATATCCACGTTCAAATCGAGGCCAATTTTCTTCTCTTCAATTAACAGTACCCGGTCGGCCATGGCCACCGCTTCACTGACGTCGTGCGTGACCAGCAGGACCGTAAAACCATGCTCCTGCCACAGGGAGACGATCAGCTCCTGCATCTCCAGACGGGTGAGGGCATCCAGCGCTCCCAGCGGCTCGTCCAGCAGCAGCAGGCGCGGGCGATGGATCAGCGCGCGGGCCAGCGCAACGCGCTGCTTTTGCCCGCCTGACAGCGCCGCCGGCCACTCCTGCGCGCGGTTCTCGAGTCCGACGCTGGCCAATGCCTGTAGGGCGGCGTCGCGCCAGGCGCCTTTTAACCCCAGCCCCACGTTATCAATCACTGTTTTCCACGGCAGCAGGCGCGCATCCTGAAACATCATCCGGGTGTCGTCCTGGATTGCCGCCAGGGGCGTCGCGCCCGCCAGCAGCTCGCCGGCGTTCGGTTTTTCCAGACCCGCCAGCAGGCGCAGCAGGGTACTCTTGCCGCCGCCGCTGCGTCCCACCACCGCCACAAACTGGCCGCTGGGAATATGCAGATCCAGCTCGTTAAGAATAGTGTTATCGCCATAGCGTTTCGTCACCCCGTTCAGCAGCAACGGGATACCTGGGTTCAGACGGGCAGTGTTCATGCGTTAGCCTCCTGAAGATGATACGCCGGGTTCCAGCGCAGCCAGAGCCGTTCCAGCAGCTGGGCGCAGACGTCGGCCAGTTTGCCAAGGATGGCGTAAAGAATGATGGCGACCACCACCACGTCGGTTTGCAGAAATTCACGCGCATTCATCGCCAGATAACCGATGCCGGCATTCGCCGAAATGGTTTCGGCGACAATAAGCGTCAGCCACATCAGGCCAAGAGCGAAACGCACGCCGACCATAATTGAGGGCAGGGCGCCGGGTAAAATCACGTGACGGAACAGCGCGAAGCCGGATAAACCATAGCTGCGCGCCATCTCCACCAGCCCACGGTCGATATTACGGATCCCGTGCCAGGTGTTGATATAGATCGGGAACAGGGTGCCCAGCGACACAAGGAAGATCTTGGCGGTCTCGTCGATGCCGAACCACAAAATCACCAGCGGGATCAGCGCCAGATGCGGCACATTGCGCAGCATCTGGATCGAGGTGTCCAGCAGACGCTCGCCCCAGCGTGACAGGCCGCTGATCAGGCCGAGTACCAGTCCGATGGAGCCGCCGATGGCGAAGCCGACCAGCGCCCGCCACGAGCTGATGGCCAGATGCTGCCACAGCTCACCGCTGGCCGAGAGCGTCCAGAACGCTTTCAATACCCCCTCCGGCGAGGGCAGCACCCGCGTCGAGAGCCAGCCGACGGACGAGGCCAACTGCCAGACAATGACCGTTCCTACCGGCAGCAGCCAGGGGGCGAGGCGTAACAACAGGGGATGGGTTGATTTTGCCATCAGTGCCTCCTCAGCTTTGCGCCACTTTACGCGGGATAAACTCGTTGGCGACCGCTTCCCCCTGCAGGCGCAGGTTTTGCGGCTGCGGGATAGACGGCACGGCGACGTCGAGCAAGGGGAACAACAGCTCGCCGACCCGATACGCCTCTTCCAGATGCGGATAGCCGGAGAAGATAAAGCTATCGATCCCCAGCGCAGCGTATTCATTGATTCGTTCGGCAACGGTGGCGGCATCGCCCACCAGCGCAGTACCGGCGCCGCCGCGCGCTAAACCGACACCGGCCCACAGGTTAGGGCTGATCTCGAGCTGATCGCGTCGACCGTTATGCAGCGCCGCCATTCGCTGTTGACCGACCGAGTCGGTTCTGGCGAAGGCTGCCTGGGCGCGGGCGATAGTTTCATCATCAAGGTGGGAGATAAGGCTGTCCGCGGCCTGCCAGGCTTCCTCGTTGGTTTCCCGCACGATCACGTGCAGACGGATGCCAAAACGCACCCGGCGTCCATGCCGGGCCGCTTTCTCCCGGACCTGAGCAATCTTCTCTGCCACCTGCTTCGGCGGTTCACCCCAGGTGAGATAGAGATCGACCTGCTCAGCGGCCAGATCCTGCGCCACCTCAGACGAACCGCCGAAATAGAGCGGTGGACGAGGCTGCTGGAGCGGCGGGAACAGCAGTTTGGCATCGCGAACGCGCTGATGCTTGCCGTTAAAGGTGACGGTTTCTCCCTCCATCAGCTTGCGCCAGATGTGGGTAAATTCAGCCGAGGCCTCATAGCGCTCGGTGTGATCGAGGAAGACGCCGTCGCCGGCCAGCTCGGCGGGATCGCTGCCGGTGACCAGATTGAACAGCGCCCGGCCGTTTGACAGTCGGTCCAGGGTCGCCGCCTGGCGGGCGGCTACCGTCGGCGACACCACGCTAGGCCTGAGGGCGACAAGAAATTTCAGTCGTTGCGTCACCGGGATCATCGAGGCCGCAACCAGCCAGGCATCTTCACATGAGCGTCCGGTCGGGATCAGTACGCCGGTGAACCCCAGTCGATCCGCCGTCTGCGCGATTTGCTGCAGATAGCCGTAATCGACCGGGCGGGCGCCCTCTTCGGTGCCCAGATAACGACCATCACCATGGGTCGGTAAAAACCAGAACATATTCAGACTCATGATTTCGCTCCTTGTGCGGCGGCGGGCTGCCAGATACGGGCCCGGATATCAACTTTTTTCGGCACCAGCTTGTTCTCATAGAACAGGTCGGCCGTCTGCTGCTGGCGAGCGGCGGTTTCGGCGCTCACCGGGGTCACTGAGGTGGGGGGACGATGGTCCAGATAGCTGGCGATCACCGCTTCCGGTAATCCCATCGTTTTCGCCAGCAGCGTAATGCTTTGCGCGCGCTGGCTATGGGTCAGGGCATCGGCCTGAGTAAAGGTGTCGAGTACGCCTTCAATGAAAGCGCCATTGCGTTCAGCGTAGGGCCGGGAAGCAAGATAGAACGATCCCGTCTGTTTCAGATCGGTTCCGTCAGTCAGCACCCGGGCGCCGCCCTGCAGCAGCGCGGCGGAGTAGTACGGATCCCAGATGGCCCAGGCGTCGACATTACCCTGCTGGAAGGCGGCGCGCGCATCGGCAGGGGCAAGGTAAACCGGCTGAATATCGCTAAATTTCAGACCCGCCAGCTGCAGGGCGCGCAGCAGCAGATTGTGGGAGCTGGAACCTTTCTGGAAAGCGACCTTTTTCCCTTTTAATTCGGCAACGTTGTGAATAGGACTGCCTTGCGCCACGAGGATGACTTCCGCTTTGGGCTTGGGCGGCTCCGAACCGATATAGACCAGATCGGCGCCCGCCGCCTGGGCAAAGATAGGCGGAATATCGCCGGTACTGCCGATATCAATGCTGCCGACGTTCAGCGCCTCCAGCATCTGGGGACCGGCCGGGAATTCAATCCACGAGATATGGGTGCCCGGATAGCGCTGCTCCAGCAGCTGATGGCTCTTCGCCAGCACCATGCTGACGCTGCCTTTCTGATAACCAATGCGCAGGGCATCGGGCGCCGCCGGGGCGGCGTGGCTCAGCGCAGAGAACAGCAGCAGTCCGCCGAGGGTCAGCGCGCGGAGAGGATTAAACATGTTCCACCCCACGCAGAGACGTTAACGACGGGGCGCGGCTGCTGGGACGATGCAGCGCCTGCCAGAAGGTCTCCAGGGACTCATCCAGGCGCCGCTGCAGGTTAGGGGTGAACTGCGGCTTATGCTGGTAATCCGTGACCTGGCTGTCATCGGCGAAGACGCCATGGAGGATCTCCTGGGCCTTCAGGGCATTCAGGACGGGTTTCAGAGCGTAGTCCACCGCCAGCATGTGGGCGATGGTGCCGCCAGTGGCCAGCGGTAGCACGATTTTGCCCTCCAGGGCCCGCTCAGGAAGCAGATCGAGCAGGGTTTTCAGGGCGCCGGAAAACGAAGCTTTATACACTGGCGTGGCGATAATCAGGCCGTCGGCCCCCGCCAGTTGCTCATTGAGCGTTTGTAGCGCCGGGTTGTCAAAGCGAGCGTACAGGAGGTCTTCCGGGGCAAAGTTCTGCAGATGCCAGTGGCAGACTTCGATATCGGCGGCGGTGAGCGTCTCTCTGGCATATTCCAGCAGGGCGCTGGAACGGGAAGGGTAACGCGGGCTGCCCGCAAGCGTAATGACGCGCATCTCTCTCTCCTTATAACTAAATGTTTGCATTTATCTATAATTGATAACATTTGCAGTGAGTGTGACAGAGCACCATTATTTCCCTAAATGATTTATCCACCGTTAGATAGCCGAAAAGCGCATAACGGCGCGGGGAGAGGTAATCGTTTGCGCTGATGGGTGATTTTTTGTCGCAGGTCAATTCCCTTTCAGCTGCGGATCGCACATAATACGCCCCCGGTTTGCACACCGGGAATCCAGGAGAGTTCATGTACTACCCCTTCGTTCGTAAAGCCCTTTTTCAGCTCGATCCTGAGCGCGCTCATGAAGTTACCTTTCAACAATTACGTCGTGTCACCGGGACGCCGCTGGAAATGCTGGTTCGCCAGAAGGTACCGGCCAGGCCCGTTACCTGTATGGGGCTGACCTTTAAAAATCCGCTGGGTCTGGCGGCCGGGCTGGATAAAAATGGGGAATGCATTGACGCGCTGGGCGCGATGGGTTTTGGTTCGATTGAGATCGGCACCGTGACCCCGCGTCCGCAGCCGGGTAACGATAAGCCGAGGATCTTCCGTCTGGTGGATGCCGAGGGGTTGATCAACCGCATGGGCTTTAATAACCATGGCGTCGATAACCTGGTTGAGAACGTGAAAAAGGCGCATTTTGACGGCGTGCTGGGCATCAATATCGGCAAAAATAAAGATACGCCGGTGGAGCACGGGAAAGATGATTACCTGATTTGTATGGAAAAAGTCTATCCTTACGCCGGGTATATCGCCATTAATATCTCCTCACCGAATACCCCGGGGCTGCGTACGCTGCAATACGGTGAAGCGCTCGATGATTTACTCTCCGGTATTAAAAATAAGCAGCTTGAGCTGCAGCAAAAGCATCAAAAATATGTTCCGGTCGCCGTTAAGATCGCACCGGATCTTTTACCAGAGGAATTGATCCAGGTTGCCGATAGCCTCGTGCGTCATAATATTGACGGGGTGATTGCAACCAATACCACCCTCGATCGTTCTCTGGTTCAGGGAATGAAACATTGCGATGAGACCGGCGGGCTTAGCGGTCGTCCATTACAATTAAAGAGCACCGAAATTATCCGTATGCTCTCCGCTGAGCTGAATGGTCGTTTGCCTATCATCGGCGTGGGCGGTATTGATTCGGTGATTGCTGCGCGGGAAAAGATGGCCGCCGGAGCATCGCTGGTGCAGATTTATTCCGGATTTATTTTTAAAGGTCCGCCGCTGATTAAAGAAATTGTTACCCACATCTAATCTTTTCCTCCGCTGAATCCCACCCAGGGCTTTATTTCCGGCCCTGGTTGTTTTATATTCCCTCACTGTTGCTTATTTAAACATTTTAGACTTTTCTTAATTTTAGAAAATATTCTGCGGCAAGTCGCAACAACTTTGCAGAGGCGTATGAAAGGGGACAGGGGGAAAAATGCGCATTAAACCTGACGATAACTGGCGTTGGTATTACGATGAAGAGCACGACCGTATGATGCTCGATTTGGCCAATGGCATGTTATTTCGCTCGCGCTTCGCCCGGCGAATGCTGACCCCGGATGCCTTTGCGCCGTCGGGATTCTGCGTCGATGACGCCGCGCTCTATTTCTCCTTTGAAGAAAAATGCCGCGATCTCGGGCTATCGAAAGAACAGCGGGCAGAATTAGTCCTCAACGCGCTCACTGCCATCCGTTTTCTCAAACCGCAGATGCCGAAAAGCTGGCACTTTACCGCCCACACTCATCACTGGCAACCCAGCAGCGGCGACGCCGCCTGCGTCTGGCTGAGCGATACCGGCGAGCAGGTGAATTTGCTGGTGGTGGAGCCGGGAGATAACGCCGCGCTTTGTCTGCTGGCCCAGCCGGGGCTCACCCTTGCCGGGCGCGTGATGCAGTTAGGCGACGTCATTAAAATCATGAACGACAGGCTGCAGCCGGCGCAGAGCGCGGTCAGCTACAGCCTGGGACAGGCGGTTTAAGGCGCCAGGCGCAGCGCCGTTTTTGGTACGCAGCTGCAGGCGAGAATGGTGCCATCCCCGGCGACCGCATTTTTCTTTAACGCGCTGACTTCACCCTCTTCCAGCCGAATGCGGCAGCTGCCGCAGATCCCCGCCCGACACGAATAGGGTACGCGAATGCCCTGTTGCTCCAGTTGCTCAAGCAGCACCTGCTGGTTATTCCCGGTAAACTGTTGACCCTGCCATTCGATGGCAACCGTAGCCTGCTGCTGCGCTTCCGGGGCTGGAGTATCGTCGCTCTCGCCTGCGCCGTAGGCTTTCGCCGGGCCGCGGGCGAGGATTTCGACTTCATCACCTACCCGGATCACCCCGCTGTTGCGGGCAATCAGGTTCTGGCCAAAATCGACATCGCCATTGTCCAGCGCAGTACGAAAACGTTTTAAGGTTTCCAGCGGCTCCCCGGTGGGATGCTTCTGTCCGCGCGCCGGACTGACGGTGGTAAAAATGCAGCGGCTACAGGGCTTGGCGACGTCAAACACCACCTCGCCGACGCGGATCACTTTCCAGCTATCTTCATCCCAGGCCGCCGCGCCGGTGACCACGAGATTAGGACGAAACTGTTCTATGCTTACGCTGGCAGGACACCGTTGCTGCAGATCGCGCAGCGAGGCCTCGTTAGCCAGCAGGTACGGGTAGCCGTCGGCGAAGGAGAGCGGTACCGCATCGTGGCGCTTCACCCGGCGGGTTAACTGCGGCCCCAGCCAGCGCAGCTGGACATCGCGCTTGAAAAAGCCGCTGAGCCACTGGTTAACGGCAGCGGGGGCGATGAGGGCGGTGAAATGGTTGCCCCAGACTTCGGTCGGCTCGGCCTGCGGGGCGAAATCGCTAAAACGCACCACGGCGCTGCTGCCGTCCGGTGCGGTCAGGTGAAGGCCATCATGAAGCGGCGCCGGAATAAATTTCACCATTTGCGGAAACTGGCGGGCGGTAATAAAGGTCCCGTCGGTTTCGGTGACCATAAACAGGCGATCGAAGGCCAGGCCGCTGATATCAGCAAAGGCATGGGTCAGGCCCATGCCGCGCATGGATTTAACGGGATGAATAAAAAGTCGCGAGAGCGTTACCATACGCTGCCTCCGGGTTCCAAAAATAAGCCTATAACTTTATGACATAGGGCACATATTGGCTATAATGCGCACCAATTTTCTTTAAGTAAAAGTGACGATATGAATTCTCTGTTTGCCAGTACGGCTCGTGGGCTGGAAGAGCTGTTAAAAACTGAACTGGAAGGACTTGGCGCGACGGACTGCCAGGTCGTCCAGGGCGGGGTCCATTTTCAGGGGGATACGCGCCTGCTGTATCAAAGCCTGATGTGGAGCCGGCTGGCTTCGCGCATCATGCTGCCACTGGGTGAGTGCAGCGTGTATAGCGATCTGGATCTCTATCTGGGGGTTCAATCGATTCCGTGGACGGAGATCTTTACCACTGACGCGACCTTCGCGGTGCATTTTAGCGGCCTCAATGACGAGATCCGCAACAGTCAGTATGGCGCATTAAAAGTCAAAGACGCTATCGTCGACAGCTTCACGCGTAAAAACCTGCCGCGCCCGAATGTCGATCGTGAAAATCCCGATCTGCGGATCAATGTCTGGCTGAACAAAGAGACGGCGCATATCTCTCTGGATCTGAGCGGGGAAGGGTTGCATCTGCGCGGCTACCGCGATGGTACCGGTATGGCGCCGATCAAAGAAAACCTCGCGGCGGCGATCGTCATGCGCTCTGGTTGGGCTCCGGGTACGCCGCTGCTCGATCCGATGTGCGGCTCCGGTACCTTGCTGATTGAAGCGGCGATGCTGGCGACCGATCGCGCGCCGGGTCTGCACCGCGGCCACTGGGGCTTTGGCGGCTGGGCACAGCACGATGACGCCATCTGGAAAGAGGTGAAGGCAGAAGCGCAAACCCGCGCCCGCCAGGGGCTGGCGGCCTATGGGTCGCGCTTCTATGGATCTGACGTCGACGAGCGTGTCATTGAGCGCGCGCGCCGCAACGCCCGCCGGGCTGGCATCGGCGAACTGATCGATTTTGCAGTAAAAGACGTCGCCCAACTGAATAACCCGCTGCCGAAAGGCCCGTACGGTACGGTGATCAGTAACCCGCCGTATGGTGAGCGCCTGGAAAGCGAACCGGCGCTGATCGCCCTGCACAGCCTGCTGGGCCGGATCATGAAAAGTCAGTTTGGCGGCTGGAACCTGTCGGTGTTCAGCGCCTCGCCGGAACTGCTGAGCTGCCTGCAGCTGCGTGCCGATAAACAGTTCAAAGCCAAGAACGGCCCGCTGGACTGCGTACAGAAGAACTATCACCTGGCGGAGAGCGAAGGCGGCAAGCCGGCGATGCTGGCGGAAGATTTTGCCAACCGTCTGCGTAAGAATCTGAAGAAATTTGAAAAGTGGGCCCGTCAGGAAGGCATTGAATGCTATCGCCTGTACGATGCCGATCTGCCGGAATATAACGTGGCGATCGATCGCTACGGTGACTGGGTGGTGGTGCAGGAGTATGCGCCGCCGAAAACCGTCGATGCGCACAAAGCGCGCCAGCGTCTGTTTGATATTATCGCGGCGACCATCGCCGTGCTGGAAATTGCCCCCAACAAGCTGGTGCTGAAGACCCGCGAGCGGCAAAAGGGCAAAAACCAGTATCAGAAGATGGCGGAGAAGGGCGACTTTATCGAGGTGCAGGAGTACAACGCGCGCCTGTGGGTTAACCTCACCGACTACCTGGATACCGGTCTGTTCCTCGACCACCGTATCGCCCGTCGCATGCTGGGCCAGATGAGCAAAGGTAAGGATTTCCTCAACCTGTTCTCCTATACCGGCAGCGCCAGCGTCCACGCCGGCCTCGGCGGGGCGCGCTCTACGACCACGGTGGATATGTCGCGTACCTATCTGGAATGGGCGGAACGCAACCTGCGTCTCAATGGCCTGACCGGTCGTGCGCATCGCCTGATGCAGGCTGACGTGCTGGGCTGGCTGCGGGAAAGCACCGAGCAGTTCGATCTGATCTTTATCGATCCGCCGACTTTCTCTAACTCCAAACGGATGGAAGATGCTTTTGACGTGCAGCGCGATCATATTCGTCTGATGACCGATCTAAAACGTCTGCTGCGTAAAGGCGGCACCATTATGTTCTCGAATAACAAACGCGGTTTCCGTATGGATCATGACGGGCTGGCGGCGCTTGGCCTGAAGGCGCAAGAGATTTCGCAAAAAACGCTGTCGCAGGATTTTGCCCGCAACCGTCAGATCCACAACTGCTGGCTGATTACTGCAGCCTGAAAGGAATAAAGAATGTCACTGATTAGTATGCACGGCGCCTGGCTTTCATTCAGCGATGCGCCGCTGCTGGATAATGCTGAACTGCATATCGAAGATAACGAACGCGTCTGTCTGGTTGGGCGCAATGGCGCCGGTAAATCGACCCTGATGAAGATCCTCAACCGTGAACAGGGGCTGGATGACGGGCGCATTATTTATGAACAGGATCTGATCGTCGCGCGTCTGCAGCAGGATCCGCCGCGCAACGTTGCCGGTACGGTGTACGATTTCGTCGCCGAAGGGATCGCCGAACAGGCCGCTTACCTGAAGGCCTACCATGACGTGTCGCATCAGGTGATGACCGACCCGAGCGACAAAAATTTAAATGAACTGGCCCGTCTGCAGGAACAGCTGGATAACCTGGGGCTGTGGCAGCTGGATAGCCGCATCAATGAAGTGATCGAGCAGCTTGGTCTTAACGCCGACGCACAGCTGGCTTCGCTTTCCGGCGGCTGGCTGCGTAAAGCGGCGCTGGGCCGCGCGCTGGTCAGCGGGCCGCGCGTGCTGTTGCTGGATGAACCGACGAACCACCTCGATATCGAAACTATCGACTGGCTGGAAGGGTTCCTGAAAAGCTTTAAAGGCACCATTATCTTTATTTCGCATGACCGCTCCTTTATTCGCAATATGGCGACGCGCATCGTCGATCTCGATCGCGGCAAGCTGGTGACCTATCCGGGCAATTACGATCAGTATCTGCTGGATAAAGAAGAGGCTCTGCGGGTTGAAGATCTGCAGAATGCCGAATTTGACCGCAAGCTGGCACAGGAAGAAGTATGGATCCGTCAGGGGATCAAAGCGCGCCGCACCCGTAACGAAGGTCGCGTTCGCGCCCTGAAGGCGATGCGTCGCGAGCGCGGCGAGCGCCGGGAAGTGATGGGCAGTGCGAAGATGCAGGTTGAAGAGGCTTCGCGCTCCGGCAAAATCGTTTTCGAAATGGAGAACGTCAACTATCAGGTTGACGGCAAAGTGCTGGTGAAAGATTTCTCCGCGCAAATTCAGCGCGGCGATAAGATTGCCCTGATCGGCCCGAACGGCTGTGGCAAAACCACGCTGCTGAAGCTGATGCTTGGCCAGCTGCAGGCCGACAGCGGGCGGATCCACGTCGGCACCAAGCTGGAAGTCGCCTACTTCGACCAGCACCGCGCGGAGCTGGATCCGGACCGGACGGTGATGGATAACCTCGCCGAAGGTAAGCAAGAGGTGATGGTTAACGGTAAGCCGCGGCACGTGCTGGGCTATCTGCAGGACTTCCTGTTCCATCCGAAACGGGCGATGACGCCAGTCCGCGCGCTGTCCGGCGGGGAGCGTAACCGCCTGCTGCTGGCGCGACTGTTCCTGAAACCCAGTAACTTATTGATTCTCGATGAACCGACAAACGACCTTGATGTCGAAACGCTGGAGCTGCTGGAAGAGCTGATCGACGGCTATCAGGGTACCGTGATGCTGGTCAGCCACGATCGTCAGTTTGTTGACAATACCGTGACCGAGTGCTGGATCTTCGAGGGCGGCGGCCATATTGGTCAGTACGTTGGCGGTTATCACGACGCCCGCGGTCAGCAGGCCCAGTCGCTGGCGCAGAAGCAGCCGGCAGCGAAAAAAACGATGGAAGTTGCTCAGCCAAAAGCAGAAACTGTCAAACGCGGCGGGAACAAACTAAGCTATAACCTGCAGCGCGAGCTGGAGCAACTGCCGCAGAAGCTGGAAACCCTTGAGGCTGAACTGCAGACGCTGCAGGAGCAGGTAGCCGATCCCGACTTTTTTGGCCAATCGCACGATCGTACGCAGCAGGTGCTGGCGCAGCTGGCCGAGGCGGAGCAGGCGCTGGAAGCCGCCTTTGAACGCTGGGAATATCTCGAAGGATTAAAGAACGGCGCCTGAGCCGAGGAGTTGTCATGTGCGATCACCATCATGCTGCGCGACATATTTTATGTCCCCAATGTGATTTGCTGGTGGCTTTGCCGCAGCTTGAGCATCGCCAGAAAGCCGCCTGCCCGCGCTGCGGTACAACGTTAACCACCACGTGGGACGCGCCTCGCCAGCGTCCCACGGCTTACGCGCTGGTCGCGCTATTTATGCTGTTGCTGGCCAACCTGTTTCCTTTTATCTATATGAAAGTGGGTGGCATCAGCAGCGAAATAGAGCTGCTGGAAATTCCCAACGTGCTATTTACCGAGGATTACGCCAGCCTCGGCACCTTCTTTTTACTCTTTGTGCAACTGGTACCGGCGTTTTGCCTGGTCACCATTTTGTTGCTGGTCAATCGGGTCAGGATGCCCCTCGGGCTGAAGGCATTCCTGGCGCGTATTCTGTTTCACCTCAAGACCTGGGGCATGGCGGAAATCTTTCTTGCCGGCGTGCTGGTCAGCTTTGTCAAACTGATGGCCTACGGCGATATCGGTATCGGCCTAAGCTTTATTCCCTGGTGCATGTTTTGCCTGCTGCAGTTACGTACCTTCCAGTGCGTCGACCGCCGCTGGTTGTGGGATGATATTGCCCCCATGCCGGCGATTACCCAACCGCTGAAAATTGGGGTTGCCGGGATCCGCCAGGGGCTGCGCTCCTGCGCCTGTTGTACGGCGGTGTTACCGGTCGACCAAACGGTCTGTCCGCGCTGTCACAGCAAAGGAACGGCGCGGCGTAAAAATAGCCTGCAGTGGACGCTGGCGCTACTGGTGACCTCATTTATTCTCTATCTTCCCGCCAATATTATGCCCATCATGATCACCGATCTGCTGGGCGATAAAATGCCGTCGACCATTATGGCCGGGGTGGTTTTGCTGTGGAGCGAAGGCTCTTATCCGGTGGCGCTGGTGATTTTTATCGCCAGTATTATGGTGCCGACGCTGAAGATGATCGCCATCGCCTGGCTGTGCTGGAATGCCAACGGAAACGGTGCGCGCGATTCGGAACGCATGCATCTGATTTATGAAGTGGTGGAATTTGTTGGCCGCTGGTCAATGATTGACGTTTTTGTCATCGCCGTGCTCTCTGCGCTGGTGCGCATGGGAGGGTTGATGAATATCTATCCCGCCATCGGCGCGGTCATGTTTGCGCTGGTGGTGGTGATGACCATGTTTTCAGCGATGACGTTTGATCCCCGTTTACTGTGGGATCGTGAGCCAGATTCAAGCCATGAGGAAATACAACAACATGGAAAATAAGAGCGGAGAAGCGAAAGTGCAGAAGGTGAAGAACTGGTCACCGGTGTGGATCTTCCCTATCGTCACTGCGCTGATCGGGGCGTGGATCCTGTTTTATCATTACAGCCATCAGGGGCCTGAGGTCACGCTGATCACCACCAACGCGGAAGGCATCGAAGGGGGAAAAACCCGGATCAAGAGCCGCAGCGTGGATGTTGGGGTGGTAGAGAGCGCGACGCTGACTGACGATTTAACCCATGTGGAAATCAAAGCTCGCCTCAATTCCGGGATGCAGAAATTACTGCATAACGATTCCGTCTTCTGGGTGGTGAAACCACAGGTAGGGCGCGAGGGGATCAGTGGTCTCGGGACATTATTGTCCGGGGCCTATATTGAACTGCAGCCGGGGTCGAAAGGTTCGGTGCCGGCGCAGTATCCGCTACTGGATTCTCCGCCGCTGGCCTCGCCGGATGCCAAGGGGATCCGTATTTTGCTGGAAAGCAGCAAAGCGGGCCAGCTTTCGCCAGGCGATCCGGTGCTGTTCCGCGGCTATCGCGTGGGGTCGGTGGAAACCAGCACTTTTGATGCGCAAAAAAGGCATATCACTTATCAGCTGTTCATCAATGCGCCAAACGACCGCCTGGTGACCAGCAACGTTCGCTTCTGGAAGGACAGCGGGATCGCCGTTGATTTGACCGCGGCGGGGATGCGCGTCGAGATGGGCTCGTTGTCGACATTGTTTGGCGGCGGCGTGAGCTTCGATATTCCGGAAGGACTGGATCTCGGCGAGCCGGTGGCGAACAAAACGGAATACCACCTGTTTGACGATCAGAAGAGCATCCAGGATTCGGTCTTTACCGAACATATCGACTATGTCATGTTCTTCAAGGACTCGGTTCGCGGCCTGCAGCCCGGCGCGCCGGTGGAGTTCCGCGGCATCCGTCTGGGAACCGTCGGCAAAGTGCCGTTCTTTATTCCTGGGCTGAAGCAGCGTTTGAACGATGACTATCGCATTCCGGTAGAAGTGCGGGTCGAACCGCAACGTCTGGTCAACCAGCTCGGCGGCGATCCGAATATTCGCGCCCACATTGACGATCTGATCAACCGCGGACTGCGCGGCTCGCTGAAAACCGGTAACCTGGTGACGGGTGCGCTGTATATCGATCTCGACTTCTATCCGAAAGCGCCGCCGCGCGGGAAAATTCAGGAGTTTAACGGCTATCCGATTATCCCGACCATCAGCGGTGGCCTGGCGCAGATCCAGCAGCGTCTGATGGATGCGCTGGATAAAATCAATAACCTGCCGCTCAATCCACTACTGGAACAGGCAACCAGTACGCTGGCGCAAAGCGAGAAGACCATGCAGCACGTGCAGGCCACGCTGGATAGTCTGAATAAGATCACCTCCAGTCAGTCGATGCAGCAGCTGCCTGCTGATATGCAGACGACGCTGCGCGAACTGAACCGCAGTATGCAGGGCTTCCAGCCGGGCTCCGCGGCCTACAATAAGATGGTGGCCGATATGCAGCGTCTGGATCAGGTGCTGCGTGAACTGCAGCCGGTCCTGAAAACGCTCAATGATAAGAGCAATGCGCTGGTATTTGAGGCGAAGGATAAAAAAGACCCACAGCCGAAGGGAGCGAAATAATGAAAAAATGGTTACTGGCAGCAGCCGTTTGCGCGCTGACAGCGTGCAGTAGCGGCGGCGAGAGCAAAACATACTACCAGCTGCCGGTGGTGCAGGGCGGCGCACAGAGCGCCGCCAGCCAGGGGGCTCGCCTGCTGTGGGTGGAGCAGATCAGCATCCCGGATTATCTGGCGGGCAATGGAGTGGTCTATCAGACCACCGATGTGCAGTATGTGATCGCCAGTAATAATCTGTGGGCCAGCCCGCTGGACCAGCAGCTGCGTACTACGCTGGTGGCAAACCTCAGCCAGCAGTTGCCGGGCTGGGTAGTGTCGTCCCAACCGTTGGGCAGCGAGCAGGATACGCTCAATGTGGCGGTAAATGGCTTTCACGGGCGCTACGACGGGCGGGTTATCGTCAGCGGCGAGTGGTTATTGAAGCATCAGGGACAGCTGATTAAGCGCCCGTTTAACATCGTGCTCAAGCAGCAGCAGGATGGCTATGACGCGATGGTGAAGACCCTGGCGCAGGCGTGGAGCCAGGAGGCGGCGGCCATTGCCGGCGAGCTTAACCGTCTGCCATAAGTAAAATTCATAAAAGTGATATGCCGCGCGGTTCATCTGAGCCGCGCGGCATTTTTTTTGCCAGGTCAGTTCGTTAGCAACCGCGGCGCGGAATGAACAAAAAATGAACTCTTATATAGGTCACAAATATGACACTGGCGTGAATTTTGCGCATTGACGTTGCCTTCATTTCGCGGTATTCGTAACCCGTGGCTGCACAATTTGCGACCACTGTTTTCTTTTCCACCAGATCAAAGAATGAGGGAAACGAGGCATGAAGAGACAAAAACGAGATCGCCTGGAACGGGCACATCAACGTGGATATCAAGCGGGTATCGCGGGAAGATCGAAAGAAATGTGTCCATACCAGAGCTTGAATCAACGCTCATGGTGGCTGGGAGGCTGGCGAGAAGCCATGGAGGACAGGGTACTAACGGCCTGACACTGTCTCTTTAAAAAAGAAGCCTCCGCATAGCGGGGGCTTCGCCTTTTAATCGCTGCCGATGATTATCAGAAAGCGGAAGTATCCTGGAACAGGCCTACTTTCAGATCGTTCGCGGTATAGATCAGACGATCGTCAACCAGCACTTCGCCATCCGCCAGGCCCATAATCAGACGACGGTTAACAATGCGCTTGAAGTGGATGCGGTAGGTGACTTTTTTCGCGGTCGGCAGAACCTGACCGGTGAATTTCACTTCGCCAACGCCCAGCGCACGGCCTTTGCCTTCGCCGCCGAGCCAGCCAAGATAGAACCCGACCAGCTGCCACATCGCATCCAGGCCCAGGCAGCCCGGCATCACCGGATCGCCGATGAAGTGGCAACCGAAGAACCACAGGTCCGGGTTGATGTCGAGTTCTGCCTCAACATAACCTTTGTCATAGTTACCACCGGTTTCGCTCATTTTGATGACGCGGTCCATCATCAGCATGTTTGGTGCTGGCAACTGCGGGCCTTTCGCGCCGAACAGTTCACCACGACCAGAGGCAAGAAGATCTTCTTTTGTATAGGATTCGCGTTTATCTACCATGTTTTCAGTAAGCCTTATTTTAAGTTCGGGACGCAGGATAGCTAACACGTGTAAGCTGAACAAGTCCGATCAGTTAGAACTTGTCCCACCTAACCAGCGTAGCGGCCACGGAAAACGATGGCGAGTCTCTTGCTGGGTCGCCTGCGCTATCCGCTCCTGAATGGTTTGTCGCAGCGTCTGCCCTTCACCGTCCCACATCAGTTGGGTCAGCATCGGCAGCGCTTCGGTGATATCGTCAATGGCCCAGATGGCAAACTGGTTTTCGGCAACGGCCTGACGGAGCTCATGGCTAAGACTGAGATGACGAACGTTGGCCGCAGGGATAATGACGCCCTGTTTACCGGTTAGCCCGCGCTGCTGACAGATAGTGAAGAATCCTTCAATTTTTTCATTCAGACCGCCGACCGGCTGCACGCGACCAAACTGGTCGACGGAACCGGTAATTGCGATGCTCTGATTAATCGGCACATTGGCCAGCGCGCTGATTAAGGCGCAGAGTTCGGCCATGGAGGCGCTGTCGCCGTCCACTTCACTGTACGACTGTTCGAAGGTCAGCGAAGCGGAGAAGGGAAGCTGCTGCTCCAGCTCCAGCTCGGACATCAGAAAAGCCTGCATGATCATCATACCTTTCGCATGAATATTGCCGCCGAGCTCGGCTTTGCGTTCGACGTCAATAAACTCGCCATCACCAATGTGCACGACGCAACTGATGCGCGAAGGTTCACCGAACGCGCGCGGATGGCCGGGAAATTCAATCACCGACAGGGCGTTGATCTGCCCGACGCATTCGCCTTCGGTTTCAATCAGGATCTGTTCCTGCAGGATTTCATCCTGCATTCGTTCTGCGAGGTAGCCTTCACGCCACTCCCGGCGTGCCAGCATCGTCTGCATTTCTTCGCCAGTAATCTCCTCGCCCTCGCAGAATGCGGCGGCCTCCCGCAGCTGGCGGGCTATCCATAGCGGACTGAGCGGCAGGGTCTCCTGATCGCCGGTGTAGCGCGTCCCCTCATCGATCAGCAGTGGCCAGGCGTCGGCCGCCGGACCTGGCAGCGTCAGCTGCTGGGCATTTTGCCATACCCACTGGCACCAGGCTTTCAGCGTCTCGGCGTCAGCAAACTGCAAAGTGTCTTCATACTCACTGTAGATCGCCTGAGCACAAAGCTCTGGTTCCATTTCCTGGAAATCCGCCAGCGATTCGCGTTCGCCGACCAGCATGACTTTCAGGCTCAGCGGCATGGAGGGAATGCTGACCGGCAGCGGGCGTGACTCATCGATGGAGAGCCAGTCAAACCGCTGACGGGTCACCATATTTTTCAGGCGCACCCACAGCAGCGGTTGCGCCAGCAGTGTACGAAGCGAGATTACCAGCACGCCACCATTGGCCTGATGAACCAGGCCTGGCTGGAGGGTGATGCCACCGTTAAACTGGCGTACGCAGCCAAATAGCTGTTCCGCCTCTACCCAATCGGCCGCGACGACCGGCGCGGTGCTGGCAAAATTATCCTCAGCACGTTGTGCCGGGGAGAGCGTCACGCGAGCGCCGTCAATGTCATAGCGGACCCCGTAGAGCGGGGCGGCAGGTTCATGCAGCGTGCGGGTTTCTGCCGTCAGCCATTGCAGATACTCCGGTTCTTCGGGGGCTTTCACCAGCATGAAGGAGGAGACTGCCGGCGTGCACAGCAATTGCTCAAGCGCGTAGAACAAACGCGGCTGCAGATCGCCCGAGAGGGAGGGGGCCGGTTGAGAGAGATCAGCTTGGGCAAACAGCGCCTGATAAGGTTCCATATCGGGCGCAAGGTCGGTTCGGGTCAGTTTCGTAATGGTCAAAGTCGCTGTTTTTTAGTTAGATGTAAAGCGCGCAATTATACCTGATGCCGCGACTGAGCACACGGAGGATTATGATTACCCCGATGATTCCCCGGCCATACACATCACGAATAATGATTTATATTCAGCACATCAGGAAAAAACTGATATCCTGAAATGAGTTACACGGTCACATTGAGATCGCAATGAAATATCAACAACTGGAAAATCTTGAAAGCGGCTGGAAATGGAAATATCTGGTAAAGAAGCACCGGGAAGGTGAGCTGATTACCCGCTACATTGAGGCCAGCGCTGCGCAAGCTGCGGTAGATGACTTGCTGACGCTCGAGAATGAACCTGTGCTGGTGCATGCCTGGATTGAGCAGCATATGAATCCGGCGCTGATGAACCGCATGAAGCAGACCATCCGTGCGCGACGGAAACGGCATTTTAACGCGGAGCATCAGCACACGCGCAAGAAGTCTATCGATCTTGAGTTTGTCGTCTGGCAGCGTCTTGCCGGCCTGGCGCAGCGGCGGGGTAAAACCTTGTCTGAAACCATTGTGCAGCTGATTGAGGATGCTGAGCATAAAGAGAAGTATGCCAGCAAAATGTCGAGCCTGAAGCACGATCTGCAGGAACTGTTAGGCAAAGAGTAGCCTGTACGGCCAGTCAGGGGTTACCCTGATATGGAGGCTTCCACCGCGAAAGCGAGCGAGAAGACATAAAAAAACCCGCCGAGGCGGGTTTTTTCATCAGTTCTAACTTAAGCCGCTGGCTGAGTTACAACTTCTTTGTAGCCTTTAACTTCGATCTCTACACGACGATCCGGGGCCAGGCAGTCGATCAGTGCAGCGCGAGCTTTCACGTTGTCACAGGTGTTGCCAGTAACCGGGTTGGATTTACCCATACCGCGTGCGGAGATTTTGCCAGCCGGGATGCCTTTAGCAACCAGGTAGTCAACAACGGACTGAGCACGTTTCTCAGACAGCTGCTGGTTGTAAGCTTCGGAACCGATACGGTCGGTGAAGCCCATAACAACTGCAGAACCGTCTTTCGGATCCATGTTGCTCAGCTGGGTGTACAGCTGATCCAGAGCCTGCTGACCTTCCGGTTTCAGGGTTGCTTTGTTGAAGTTGAACAGAACGTCAGACTTCAGGGTGAAGTGCTTGGTAGTCACTTCCGGAGCCGGAGCCGGAGCCGGAGCTACAACCGGTGCAGCATCTTCCTGACCGAAACGGTAGGAAACACCCACGCTCAGCATGCCGTTGTCCGGACGAACGCCAACGGTGCCCGCGTCGCCAATGTTGTTAACCCACTGGTATTCCAGACGGGTAGCGATGTCACGAGTCACAGCCCACTCTACGCCGCCAGCAAATACCGGGGAAACGCCAGTGTCGTGGTTGTCGCCAGCGATGCTGTTGCTGGAGTCTGCGCGCCATACCATGCCGCCCAGACGGGTGTAGATGTCCAGATCGTCAGTGATCGGGTAACCCAGTTTAGCGGTCAGCTGAACGCCCTGAGCTTTGAATGCGCCATTAACCTGGTCGCCTTTGTACGGCATACGGCCCAGCCAGTCGTAACCCATTTCGAAACCGAGGTACGGGTTAACCTGGTAACCACCGAACGCACCAGCGCCCAGCTGGCTTTCGTGGGTCGGACCATTGTTGTTCAGAGAGCTGTTGTACCAGCCAGTGTCATGGAACTGGGACCAACCCAGTTTACCACCTGCATACCAGGTGTTATCTTTCGGAGCGGCCTGCGCTACGGTAGCGAAGCCAGCCAGTGCCACTGCAATCGCGATAGCTGTCTTTTTCATTTTTTGCGCCTCATTATCATCCAAAATTCGCCATGAAGTTACAAAAGACCTCACGGTTAAATCCTTCACCCGGGGCGTGACTTGTTGTTAACTATGCTGATACATGCAGCGTAAGCCGATCACCCCTGGCGATGTAAAGTCTACAACTTAGTTCGAAACTTACAAGTGTGAACTCTGTCAGGCATATGAAAAAAAAGGGTTGTGTACACAATATTTAACAAATATGGTTGATTTTCGTACGCAGAAAAAAGACAGAAATGCCCGTGTGACAGGCATTCCGCGAAAAAGACCCTGAAAAACGCTGTGGCTTTACCATCGGTAAAAAAAATTCCAGGAATAATCCTAATTTCACTCAATGATACAAATTTGAGTGAATTTTTAGCCCGTTGAGTTGTCTGCCGAGCGTGCCTTGATTTCTCACCGGGCGCATGATGAATCCCATCGCGCAACCTTCCTGGGCTGCATTGACCAGACGCTCATGCTCTTCCGCGGTTAGCTCCTCCGTTAGCCAGCAGATAACCACACTATAATTACCAGTGCGCAGCGCGCGGATCATCGAGTCTACGGTATGGCAGGGTGACAGCTGGCTAATTTGCATGACTTTAGACAGCGGTAGACCGGCAGACTGGACCCACTCTCGGCTAAGCTTTTGTTGCGGCGTGAGCCACAGCTGCCAGCGAGACTGTTGACCCAGCTGTTGTAATAAAGGTAGCAGCAGTAACTGTGTCATCATGGGTTGATCTTCACGATAGACAATTTCACTGATCAGCCCATTGGCGGTCTGTTCGCCAGAACGATGAGCGTAGTGGCCTGCAGAAGCAGAAGCCTGTGCTGAACGATTTGCGTGAGCTGAAGTAAACATAGTCTATCCCGCCTGTAGTTACTGTATGCATATACAGTATATCTACCTGGGGAAAAGATCAACCGCAATTTGCCATTTTGCTGGCTGAAATTTAATCATTTCCAGGCGCGTCTTATCTATAGAGATGCGCACCTCTTCTCAACGATATCCTTCACGCGGGCTAATCATTTCTTTCCACCCTGTTGATTGCAGCAACGTCAGCGATTTTCTGAAAGCGTCTCGCAAAACCGCGTTCTGGTGGAAAAGTCGGCGAAAATCATCTTGCTGCTGTTCGGGAAGTCCCTTATGTTTTCTCTTAGCGGATCCGTTAACAACTTAAGTTTAATTACATGATTAACAAAGGAATGATCATGAGAAAACTAGTATGTCCGCGGTTCCCGCAATTTCAGGCCTGCGTCTCGCCGCTGGGTCAGTTATATTCTCGTCCGCTTTTTGGCGGCTATAGCCTGGCCATTGATGATACGGTGTTTGCGATGGTGGCAGAGGGGGATATTTACCTGAGAGCCTGCGAGCAGAGCGCCGCGTATCGGGTTGAACATCGTAATCCTTTATTAACGCTACGCCGACACGGGCGCATCGTGCCGATGAAGTATTATCAAATTGACGAGGCATTGTGGCGCGATGAAACACAGCTTTTTCGGCTGTCGCTGCTGTCGTGGCAAAGCGCCCAGCGTGAAAAGTACCACCGCCGGGAGTCTGGCCGCCTGAAGGATTTACCCAATATCAGCTTTCATATGGAATTGCAGCTGATCCACGCGGGCATACCGGATGTCAGGACGCTTCGGGAGGTAGGCGCTCAGCAGGCCTGGCAACGGCTGCGAGAAAACAACGCCTCCATGTCGGTCAACGTCTTGCTGGCGCTGGAGGGGGCGATTGTCGGCGTTCACACCGCTGCACTCCCGACGCTGCGGCGTCAGGAGCTGCTCGAATGGGCTGGAGCCCGCTAGCGGACGACCACCGTTATTCTGTTTGAGCGTGGACGCGCTGTTGCAGGCGGCAAATTTCAGGCAGCAGCGCGAGCAACAAGCCAATCTGCTGCAATACCAGCGGCTCTTTACTGTCCGCGCGCGGTTCCAGATGCTGGATCCGGCTTTGCAGGCTGCTCAAAGCCTTCTGCACCCGATGTTCATCGGCGGGGGTATGGTGCAGGGCGTCATCAACATAACAAACGGCATCATCCAACAGGGCAAGGATATCAGGGGTGGACAGTTTTTCCCGATGCGCGCCGAGAGCGGAGATGTAGCTGGTGAAGGTATGGTTGAGACACAGCAAGCGAAAAGCGGTCTCGCGCTGGGCGCCATCCGCGCGCGGTTCAGTCGACAAATTCGAGACCACGGAGGCCAGTTCGGCATCACGGTTGTAGGCATCACGGCGGGCGACACGATAGGCCAGACGGTTGTCGCGGCCCTGGTGATACTGCTCCAGAATGGCATCCAGATAACGGCAGTTCGCGTTCATCGCCCGGTCCAGGACGCGCGGCAGATTGCGAAATTTCCAGTCCGGCCAGATGAAGCTGACCGCCGCCCAGGCGATGGCGCAGCCGATCAGGGTATCAATGATGCGCGGCAGCGCGACCTCAAAGCCTTCGCCAAGCAGGTTAAAGCACAGCAGCACCAGCAGCGTAATAAACATGGTGGCATGGGCGTACTGCACGTTACGAAAGGCAAAGAACAGCACGCCGGTGAGCACGATCAACACCAGTTGCCCTTCAACAGAAGGCACCAGCAGCAGGACGGGCAGGCCGATCGCCACCCCCACCAGCGTGCCGATGATCCTCAGCGCCAGTCGGTGTCGGGTGGCGTTATAGTTCGGCTGACAGACAAACAGGCTGGTCAGCAGGATCCAGTAGCCATGCTGGAGCCCGGTAAACTGGATAAAGGCATAGCCGGCGCAGAGGACCAGCGACATACGTACCGCGTGGCGAAAGAGAGCGGACTCCGGTGACATGTTGCGCCGCAGACGCAGCCAGATGTCGTTCAACCCGCCGAGTCTGTCGTCGGCCAACAGCGTCTCGGTGTTGCTCCCGGCAGGCGCGGTCGTTTGCACAGATTCAATCGTGGCCAACTGCGCATCGATAGCGCGCAGGTTATTGAGTAAAAATCCAAGGGCATTGATCTGCTCGTCGGACGCGCCGCTGGCGCGCACGCGGTCGAGCGCCGCGTCGAGATGCATAAACGCGCGTTCAAATTGGGCGTCATGCTGGTAGGGTTCGCGCAGCAAAATCGCCCGTGAAAGTTTCTGACAGGCCTGGGCCTGCATCGAGAGCATGCGCTGGAAACGGAACATCACATCGCTGTAGCGGAATTGATCGCGTAAGGTCTGGTACTGAATATGCGATGAGCTGGCGCGTTCGTGGATATCCTGGGCCACAAAATAGTACTGCAGCGTGCGGCGGGTGCCGCGCTGGCCCCGATCGCCTCGCAGCCTGGTCAACAATGAGACCTTAGTTTGATTGAGCGTGGCCACCAACTGGCCGTTGGCGAGGGCCAGATCGTACAACGGCGCCTGGCTCTCATCCTCCAGGTCAGGATCAAACAGTCGGGATTTGAGCTCAAGATAGCGGGCCAGTTGCTCATAGCTGCGCGCAAGGTTGTCCTGTAGCGGTCGAATCGGAAATATCAGGTGCCCGGACAATGTCAGCAGGTTGTACCACACGGCGCCCGCCAGCAGAAACAACGGCTGCAGATACCAGTGATCGTACAGCGTGACGCCGAGCATCGTGTAAATGGCGATGAGCAGGGCGCCGAAGGCGATAGTGGCATAGCGCTGACCGAGGCCGCCGAGCAAAATAAAGCCAATGGTAGACACGGTCAGGCCAAGAGCAAACAGCGGCGGCCACGGAAACAGTAGCTCCACAGAGGCGGAGGCGATGAAAAAACAGACCAGGGTAATGGCGAGGTTGCGCAGACGACCGGTCAGCCGGTCGTCGAGGTCGGTCAGGGCCGCGGCAACAACGCCAAGGGTGAGAGGGATGGTCAGTTTGACTTCGCCGATCCACCAGGGAAACAGCGTTGTGCCGCAGAGCGCGATAAAGATCCGTACGTTATAAAGCCAGGCACTGTTCCAGGTATAGCGGCGTAGCAGGGGGCTAATCATGTCCGTGTTCCGTTCGGTTACTGAAAGCGACGACGCGCATTGGCTTCACGTGCGGCACGCGCGGTTTCCACAGAGACGACCCTGCGCCCTACCGGCCAAAGGGCAATGGCAGCAATTTTAAAATTCGCGATCCCCACCGGGATGCCAATAATGGTCAGACATTGAGCTATGCCGCTGAAAATATGCATCAGGCACAACCACCAGCCGAAAAAAATGAACCACAGAATATTCAGCACGGTGCCGCCGGCGTTGAGAAGACCGTTTTTACGGCCCGGCTCCAGCTCATCGACATGAATCGCCTCGTTACCGTAAGGAAATAACGAGAGTCGGGTGATTTCCCAGCAGGAGCGGGTCAGCGGCAGCGTGACGACCAGAATGATGCTAACCAGCGTGGCGAGCAGCCAGCCTAAAGTGGTGGCGAAACCACCAAGGATAAAGTTCAAAATATTCAGAATGGTACGCATAAACCCTCGGTTTTGCCCTGTGGATAATAAGACCTGACAATTGTAACGTTTTTTTGCGCTGGAGCACCTGGTCCCGGGCGGTTAAACTGAAAAACAATCCACCCTGATTGAAAATCGACATTATATGGAACTTAAAGCGACAACATTGGGCAAACGCATGGCTCAGCACCCTTATGATCGGGTGCAGTTACTGAATGCCGGCGTAAAGGTTTCCGGCGACCGTCATGAGTATCTTATCCCTTTCAATCAGTTATTGTCAGTGCATTGTAAGCGCGGTCTGGTCTGGGGCGAACTAGAGTTTGTGCTGCCTGACAGCAAAGTCGTGCGTTTGCACGGTACCGAGTGGAGCGAAACGCAGCGCTTCTATCACCATTTACAAGCACTCTGGGAGCAGTGGAGCGCGGAAATGAGCGACATCGCCGCAGGCGTGCTGAAGGCGCAGCTGGCGACGATCGAGCACACCCGTGCGGAAGGCAAATGGTTGACGCGTCAGCAGGTGGCGGATGTGCAGGATAACATTCGCCAGGCGTTGACTGGCTTGCCGATGCCCACCAGCCGGCTTGAAGCCTTTGACAACTGTCGGGAGCTGTGGCGGGAGTGTCAGCGCTGGTTAGGGGATATTGAAGCGACACGCCTGGCCCATAACCAGGCCTTCACCGAGGCGATGCTGGAGCAGTATCGCGGCTTTTTTGACGGCGTTGAGTCGTCCCCTCTTAATGCCTCACAGGCACGGGCGGTGGTGAACGGCGAACGTTCCCTGCTGGTGCTGGCGGGCGCGGGCAGCGGCAAAACCTCGGTGCTGGTGGCGCGGGCAGGCTGGCTGCTGGCGAGGGGAGAAGCGGCAGCAGAGCAAATTTTGTTACTGGCATTCGGCCGCCAGGCGGCGCAGGAGATGGATGCGCGGATCCGCGAGCGTCTTGCATCCGACGATATCACCGCGCGTACCTTCCACTCGCTGGCGCTACATATTATTCAGCAGGGCAGCAAAAAAGTCCCCACCATCAGCAAACTGGAAAGCGATAGCGCAGCTCGTCAGGCGCTGCTCGTGAAAAGCTGGCAGCAGCAGTGTCAGGAGAAAAAAGCGCAGGCGAAAGGCTGGCGCCTGTGGCTGGAAGAGGAGATGGGCTGGCAACTGCCGGAGGGCGATTTCTGGCAGGACAAGAAGGTGCAGCGGCGTATGGCCAGTCGGCTCGACCGCTGGGTTAGCCTGATGCGTATGCACGGTGGCTCCCAGGCAGAGATGATTGCCGGGGCGCCGGAGGCGGTACGCGATCAGTTCAGTAAACGGGTGAAGCTGATGTCGCCTCTGATGAAAGACTGGAAAGCGGCACTGAAGGCCGAGAATGCGGTCGATTTTTCCGGCCTGATCCATCAGGCGGTCAATATTCTCGATAAAGGCCGCTTCGTCAGCCCATGGAAACACATTCTGGTGGATGAATTTCAGGATATCTCGCCGCAGCGGGCCTCGCTGTTGGCCGCATTACGCCGGCAGAATACCCAAACCACGCTCTTTGCCGTCGGGGATGACTGGCAGGCGATTTACCGGTTCAGCGGGGCCCAGCTTTCCCTGACCACCGCGTTTAATCATTACTTTGGCGAAGGGGATAGCTGTGCGCTGGATACCACCTATCGCTTTAACGGCCGCATTGGCGAAATCGCCAATGGCTTTATCCAGCAGAATCCACATCAGTTAAGTAAACCGCTGAACAGCCTGACGGCGGGCGATAAAAAGGCCGTCACGCTGTTAGCCGACGATAAGCTGGATGATTTACTGGATAAACTGAGCGGCTACGTTAAGCCCGAGCAGCGGATCCTGCTGCTCGCCCGCTATCATCATCTGAAACCCGACGCGCTCAACAAGGCGGCGACGCGCTGGCCGCATCTGCAGCTTGATTTTATGACTATTCATGCCAGCAAAGGCCAGCAGGCGGACTATGTGATTGTGCTGGGACTGCAGGAGGGAGAGGATGCGTTTCCCGCGCCGGCGCGCGAGTCGATCATGGAGCAGGCGCTCCTGCCGCAACCGGAAGATTTTCCTGATGCGGAGGAGCGTCGACTACTGTACGTGGCGATAACCCGCGCACGTCATCGGGTGTGGTTGTTGTTTAACAAAGCGCAACCTTCGCCGTTTGTCGACATCCTGCAGGCCCTGGATGTGCCGGTTGCCAGGAAACCCTGATCACGGCTGGGTTATTTCAGGCGCTCGGCAAGATAACGCGGATAATCCGGGATTAGAATATCGAGCGGCTGATTAAAGTGCGGTGACTGGATGATAAAGTCAGCGGTGGAGACGTTAGTCGCGACCGGAATGTTCCAGACGGTGGCCAGGCGCAGCAACGCTTTGACGTCCGGGTCGTGAGGCACGGCGTTCAGCGGATCCCAGAAGAAGATCAGCACGTCGATTTTCCCTTCTGAAATGAGCGCGCCAACCTGCTGGTCACCGCCCATCGGGCCGCTCAGCATGGCATTGACCTCCAGTCCGGTAGCCCGCGAGACCAGGTTACCGGTGGTGCCGGTGGCATACAAAACGTGTTGCGCCAGCAACGCCTGATGGCGAGCGACCCATTTCATCAGCATATCTTTACAGTGATCGTGAGCCACCAGCGCGATATGTTTTTGCGCGGACAGGGTACGAGTTGTCAGTTCCATATTTTCATTCCACATTTTGACCTGCAGACAGATTACTGAATGTGGCTGCTGCTGCAAGCATCGGGGTGAAAATTTTGTCGAATCTGTGGGTTAGCCTGGATGGCCGCCTGCTGCGGATTAGCATACACTTAGGTGAAATAGCAGGAGGAACCCATGAAAGAGAACGATATTGCCGGCATCCTGACGTCGACACGGACGATTGCGCTGGTTGGCGCCAGCGACAAACCTGACCGCCCGAGCTACCGGGTCATGAAGTATCTGTTGGATCAGGGGTATCACGTTATCCCGGTTTCGCCGAAGGTGGCGGGCAAGACGCTGCTGGGACAGCAAGGGTATGCGACGCTCGCCGACGTTCCGGAAAAGGTCGACATGGTTGATGTCTTCCGTAATTCAGAAGCGGCGTGGGGCGTGGCGCAGGAGGCGATAGCCATCGGCGCGAAAACGCTGTGGCTGCAGCTGGGGGTGATCAATGAGCAGGCCGCAGTGCTGGCCAGAGAAGCCGGGTTAAACGTGGTGATGGATCGTTGTCCGGCCATTGAGCTGCCGCGACTGGGATTAGCAAAATAACAAAAAACCCCGCCAGGCGGGGTTTTGTTTTAGTTGCGAAGGCGCGGAGCCTGCAGCTGCTGACGAATCGTTTTGGCCAGTTCGTCGAGGGACGGCTGTTCCGGGTGTTCGTCGCGGGTTTCGCTGCTCAGCTGCGCTTCTGCCAGATAGGTGTGGATCGGCTGACCATCATCATCTTCCATCACCACATGGTACCAGGGCGCCGCACGCAGTTCGTCATTGGCGGCAATCTCATCCTCTTCCGGTTCCGCGAGTGAATACTCGGGATCGACATCGACGATGACGCCCAGGTAGCCCAAGAGCGTATGGCGGACCTGTTGGCCGATACCGAATTTGCTGGCTATCATAGGCACCTCCTGGGAAACATGAATACTCCCTATATGAGGCTCATGTTTCGTTTTTCAAGTTACATGACGCGACAGGCAAACCCCTTCAGATACAGCCCTTCCGGGTAGGTTGCGATCACCGGGTGGTCGGCAGCCTGACGGAACTGTTCTATAAATTGTACATCACGCCCGGCATCAATTGCGGCATCCGCGATGATTTTCTGAAATAAATCGGTGGTCATCAGGCCGGAGCAGGAGAAAGTCAGCAGCACGCCGCCGGGGTTCAGCAGCTGGATCGCCAGCATATTGATATCTTTATAACCGCGGCAGGCGCCCATCAGCTGGCTTTTGTTTTCCACGAACTTCGGCGGATCCATCACGATCACGTCGAATTTCTCTCCCTGATCGCGGTATTTACGCAGCAGTTTGAACACGTCGTCGCGCACAAATTCCGCTTTGGACAGATCCAGTCCGTTGAGCTCTACGTTCTGTCGGGCAACGTCCAGCGCTTCCTGAGAGGTATCCACGCTGGTGACCTGGCGGCAGCCGCCCATCAGCGCTGACACCGCAAAGCCGCCGGTATAAGAGAAGCAGTTCAGCACTCGCTTATCGGCGACATAGCGGCGAGTAGCCAGGCGACTGTCGCGCTGGTCGAGGTAGTAGCCGGTTTTGTGCCCGCCCTGGATATCAACCAACAGCTTCATGCCGTGCTCGGTGATTGGCAGCAGCGCCGGGGGCAGCTCGCCCACCACCGGCCCCTGGGCCAGCTCCAGTCCCTCTTTTTTACGCACGGCGACATCGCTGCGATCGTAAATGGCACAGTCCGGGAACAGGTTCTGCAGGGCGCTGATGATGGCGGCCCGCTGGTATTCCGCGCCTGCGCTGAGCAACTGCAGCACGAAAAAGTTGCCAAAGCGATCAATCGTCACGCCCGGCAGCCCATCGGACTCGCCGGCGATCAGACGGTAGCTGTCGAGGCCATCGCGCTCTGCCAGCCATGCCCGCCAGGTTTGCGCTTGCTGCAGGCGGCGTTCAAAGAAGGCGCTATCGATGGTTTCATTGCGGTCGAAGGTCCACACGCGGGTGCGGATCTGCGACGACGGCGAGTAAGCGCCGCGGGCCAGCCATTTTCCCTGATGGTCAACGATATCGATGGTTTCACCGCTGCGGGCTTTACCCTCCATGCGGGCGACGCCGCCGGAGAAAATCCACGGATGGCGACGCAGCAGGGATTTCTCGCGTCCTTTGGCTAACACTAAGCGGGGGAATAGGGAATCTGTCATGGAGCTACCTTTAAGCAACGGGAATGTCGGCACCGAAAAATGGCGCGTAGAGTAGCACACCTGGCGCACGCAAGCATCTTTCGCCCGGCAGGCACAGGTGAGCGTTTCGGCACAAAATGCAGGCGCTTCGGCACATTCAGCTTGTGCGGACTCTCATACCCTGTTTTCTCACCCCAACGAGGATCAGATGATGAAAACAGGTATCCGCATGGCCGTGGCGATGGTCACGATTGTGAGCAGTGGCGCGATGGCTGCGCCGTTTAGCGTGAGCAGCGATGATATGCATGACGGGCAGGCGCTGACCCGGAAGCACTGGTTTGCCGGTTTCGGCTGTACCGGAGGCAATGTCTCCCCGCAGCTGGCATGGAAAAATGCCCCGGCGGGGACGCGAAGCTTCGCGGTCACTGTCAGAGATCCCGATGCGCCTACCGGCAGCGGCTGGTGGCACTGGACGGTGGTCAATATCGCCAGCAGCGTCTTTTCGCTGCCCGCTGGCGCGGGAGATAAAAACAGCGCTACACTGCCGGGCGGAGCGGTACAGGGCCGCAACGATTTTGGCTATGCCGGCTTCGGCGGCGCCTGTCCGCCAGCGGGAGATAAACCGCACCGCTACCGTTTTACAGTATGGGCGCTGGATGTCCCTACGCTGCCGGTGGATGCCGGGGCCAGCGGGGCGCTGGTCGGCTATCTGTTACACAGCCATGCTCTCGCCAGCGCACAGTTGACAGCGATGGCCGGGCGCTAAAATAAAGGGTCGATCCGATGGAGAGTATCCACTTCCAGCATAACGCCTTAACCGCGGCAGAGGTCACCACCCGACGGCTGTGTAGATTGCATCGGGTGCGCCTGTTCTCCCCGGCGCTCTGTCGGGTTAAACGCGGCAGCAAAGTGATTGTGCAAGGGGAGAGCCGGGTGCTGGCGACGCCGCAACAGCTGATTGTGTTGCCGGCTGACGTTGAGCTGGAGGTGATTAACCAGCCGGATAACGGCCTGTTTTGTTCCGATCTGCTGTCGCTGACCCCCGAGCTGCTGACGATGTTTAAGACCCGTTATCTCAGGGAACCACCGCCAGGGCGTCTGACCTCGCTCTGTGCCCCGGTGACGACAGAGCTGGCGTTTATGTGGCAAAGCGTCCTGCAGGCGGTGCGGGAAGGCTTATCCTCTTCACTACAGCACCACCAGACCATGGGCCTGCTGCTGGCCTTGCACGAGGCGGGCTATGCAGGCCCGCTGCTCGTCGAGCGGCAGCAGGATCTGTCGGCGCAGGTTCGACAACTGGTCATGCTGTCGCCGGCGCAGGCATGGAGCGTGTCGCGGGTGGCGAAAATGCTCTTTCTCGGCGAGTCCACGCTGCGCCGTCGGCTGCAGCAGGAATCGCAGAGTTTTCGCCAGATTGTTGAGGAGGTGCGGATGGCCCACGCCCTGGGGCAGCTGCAGACCACCTCGCGGCCAATAGGCGAAATCGCGCAGAACAGCGGATATCAGTCGGGATCGCGCTTTACCGCGCGCTTCCGTCAGCATTATGGTTTACTGCCGAAGCACGTACGCTGAGCGAATTTGCTATCCTCAGCGTAAAGTGTGAGCGAAAAGGAGATGATAATGGCCAGTATCTGCACGATGGCATGGGTTTACGGTTCGGTTCAGGGCGTAGGGTTTCGCTATTCAACACAGCGGGAAGCGCTGCAGCTGGGGTTGACCGGCTATGCCCGTAATCTGGACGACGGCGGGGTGGAAGTGCTTGCCTGCGGCGAGGCAGAGCAGGTGGAGAAACTCATCGCCTGGCTGAAAGCCGGGGGGCCGCGCAGCGCGCGGGTTGACCGAGTGTTAACCGAACCCCATCAACCCACCCGCAGCTGGGAAAAATTCGCGATTCTCTATTAGATGCACTTCACCGGCTTCGGCAGCCCGGCGATTTTGGTCGCCTGTTTGGCGGGGCCTTTCGGGAACAGGCGATAGAGATAGCGGCTGTTGCCTTTCTCTTCGCCAAACTTGTTGGCCATCGCCTTCACCAGCATGCGGATCGCCGGAGAGGTATTGAACTCAAGGTAAAACTCGCGCACAAAGCGCACCACTTCCCAGTGTTCAACGGCGAGCGTTATCCCTTCCTGCGCGGCAATGACTTCCGCCATCGCCTCGCTCCACTGGGTGGTATCTTTCAGATAGCCTTCGCTATCCGTTTCAATTTCGTTGCCTTCAAAAATAAACATGATTTTTCACATACCGCCTGAAACTGGCCGCAGTGTAGCAAAAAAAAAGGCCCCGCATAAGCGAGGCCTCAGGATGAGCAGGAGAGCGGTTAGTCCCGGCTGGCGAAGCCCAGGATGCTCAGCAGGCTGACAAAGATGTTGTACAGCGAGACATACAGGCTAACCGTTGCGCGGATGTAGTTGGTTTCACCGCCGCGGATGATGTTGCTGGTCTCGAACAGGATGGCACCCGAAGAGATCAGGATGAACACCGCGCTAATCGCCAGATGAAGCGCCGGCAGCTGCAGGAACAGGTTAGCGACCATACCAATCAGCACGACCACCACGCCCGCCATCAGCATCCCGCCGAGGAATGACATGTCTTTTCGCGTCGTCAGCACGTAGGCCGAGCAGCAGAAGAAGACCAGTGCGGTGCCGCCCAGCGCCAGGCCGATTAAATCGCCCATGCCGGCAGAAAGGTACGCGTTCAGCATCGGCCCAAGGATATAGCCGAGGAACCCGGTGAAAGCGAAGGCGGAAATAATCCCGGTGGGTTTATTCGCCGTTTTATAGGTCAGGAACATCAGACCGTACATCCCCACAAGAGTTAAAATCAGCCCCGGGGAAGGAAGCATCAGCACCGTGCTGGCGGTGGCGGTGATAGCGGAAAACGCCAGCGTCAGGCTGAGCAGGAAATAGGTATTACGCAGAACCTTGTGCGTGCTGAGCAGCGAGGAACGGTCACGCGATGATGTAATTATGCGATCCATGAGTCACTCTCTTATGACAGATGTAATTAGGGATAAAGAATAAGAAAAACAAGCGTGAAGCCCTAATGCTTTTACCCATCTTTACTTAGCTTTTGCCGCTATTGCCTAGCATAAAATTCCACATGGATTGGGAAAAGCGATATGTTTTCGCGTTTCGCATCGGTGAGCCGATCGAAATCTTATAGGTTGCTGAAATACATTGCTTTATTGAATTTCTGCGACTAAGTGTGGAAGGGGGAATCACTCCGTACGTTAAAGGCAAAGGGAAATGACATTACACAAAAACAATCACATCACGCGAACGTTCCTGGCAATGAGTCTGATGGTCATAACCGGCGGGGCGCTGGCGGCACAGGTGCCGCCTGGCACCCAGCTGGCGGAAAAGCAGGAGCTGGTCAGAAATAACGGCAGTGAACCTGCCTCACTCGATCCGCATAAAGTCGAGAGCGACATTGAATTCAACATCATTAGCGATCTCTTTGAAGGGCTGGTCAGCGTGACGCCTGCGGGGGCGATCCAACCCCGGCTGGCGGAGCGCTGGGAAAACAAGGACAACCTGTTATGGACCTTCCATTTACGCCCCGGTCTGACCTGGTCCGACGGCACGGCCATCACGGCGCAGGATATCGTCTGGAGCTGGCAACGGCTGGTCTCGCCGGCCACCGCCTCGCCCTATGCGAGCTATCCCGGCAATATGCATATCGCCAACGCCCGCGAAATTGCCCTGGGGCAAAAGGGACCCGAGACGCTGGGGGTAAAAGCGCTGAACGACTCCACGCTGCAGGTCACTCTGAACCAGCCGAATGCCGCTTTCCTGGCGATGCTGGCGCACCCTTCGCTGGTACCGATCGACAAAGTGCTGGTGGAGCGTTTTGCCGATAAATGGACCCGACCAGAGCATATCGTCACCAGTGGCCCGTATAAGCTGACCCAATGGGTGGTGAATGAGCGGTTGGTGGCTGAACGTAATGCGAAGTACTGGGATAATGCGCACACCGTTATTAATAAAGTGACTTACCTGCCCATCTCTTCGGAGGCTGCCGATGTCAACCGCTACAAAGCGGGGGAGATCGATATTGTTTATACGGTGCCGATCAATCAGTTTGCGCAGTTGCAGAAAACCATGGGCGACCAGCTGGACGTTTCGCCACAGCTGGCGACCTATTACTACGAATTTAACACCACGCGGCCGCCGTTTAACGACGCCCGCGTGCGTCGCGCGCTGAATATGGCGCTTGATAAAGATATCATTGCCGGAAAAGTGCTTGGCCAGGGGCAGCGACCGGCCTGGCTGATCAGCCAGCCGGATATCGGCGGCGTGACGCTGCGCAACCCGGACTACGCCAGCTGGCCGCGCGAGCAGCGGATTGCTGAGGCGAAAAAACTGCTGGCGCAGGCGGGGTATGATGACAGTCACCCATTGGTCTTTACCCTGCTGTATAACACCTATGAGTCGCACCAGCGTATCGCCATCGCCGCCAGCTCTATGTGGAAGAAAAACCTCGGCGTCGAGGTGAAGCTGCAGAACCAGGAGTGGAAGACGATGCTGGATACCATGCATACGCATAACTTTGACGCCGTCCGCTATGCCTGGATCGCCGACTACGACGATGCCGCCACTTTCCTCAATACGTTCCGTACCGGGGATAGCGAGAACACCAGTCAGTACAGTAACCCGGCTTACGATGAGGCCCTGCGCAATGCGGCGAAAGCCTCCGACGTAGCGACCCGGGGCAAATACTATCAGCAGGCGGAAGATCTGCTGGCGCAGGATGTTCCCGCCATTCCGGTCTATCACTATGTGCGCACCCATTTAGTGAAACCCAGGGTGGGCGGTTTCACGCCGGATAAGCTGGGGTATTACTACACCAAAGACATGTACATTAAAAAATAGTCATCTGATAGTGGTGAGGGGCGCTGATTTTCTGTGCGAACTGCCTGAAATTCAGACGAATAACACAAAATTGTTTGTTTTTAAGGCAGTTGAACAAAATGGTGCTTTACAGCATCCGCCGAGGTGTTTATAGTGCGCCTCACACCGGAAGTGTGGCCGAGCGGTTGAAGGCACCGGTCTTGAAAACCGGCGACCCGAAAGGGTTCCAGAGTTCGAATCTCTGCGCTTCCGCCATATAAAAGAAGGGGTTACCGAAAGGTAACCCCTTTTTGCTTTTCCCTCTAGCCGTCCTGACTGCACTTCACCTTCACCTCCCGACTCCGCAAACCTGCCATGTCTGTAGCGTTATCGCTGGCGAAAAGGTGACGATCAATCCATTGCAAATGGTTGTTATTTTAATTATTCAGCCTCTCGTTATAAACGGCAATGGTGCTGAGGAATAAAAACCATTCGGCAAAATATCTTCGTCTATACTTGGAAAAATGATGATTTACCTGCCATGGTTTTACGCAGATACAGAGACCAGTGAGGTCAGAATGCCTGTCACTAATCGTCCAGAAATCAAAGAACTACGGGTTTTGGTAGAACAGCAATTAAAGTACACATTGTGTGTTAGCTTAAATAAAGCTACGCATGGCGATATTTTTAACGCGGTGGCGCTGGCCATTCGTCATTTTCAACAGGACCATTTTCTGTTGAGCCAGACGCGGCAACGTGAAGAACATAAAAAGCGCGTTTACTATCTGTCGATGGAGTTTTTACTGGGACAGTCGCTGCGTAATAACCTTTTGAATATGAATTTACTGGCGGAGATGCGCCAGGTGGTGAATGACCTGGGGTTTGATCTTGACCACCTTCTTGACGAAGAGCCCGACGCCGCGCTGGGCAACGGGGGGTTAGGGCGCTTAGCCGCCTGTTTTATCGATTCGATGGCCACCCTTGATATTGCCGCATCCGGGCATGGCATCAAATACGAATATGGTCTTTTTCGCCAATCCTTTCAAAATGACCAGCAGATCGAGCATCCGGATGACTGGCATTCCATGCACTCCCCGTGGCTGGTCGAACACCATGCTCAGCAAATCCTGATCCCGCTGGGAGGCTATATTGAACACAGCGAAGATATTGATGGTAATTACAACCCAATGTGGCTGGGTTGGAAAACGATTATCGGTATTCCCCATGACTATTTCGTTTCCGGTTACCGGGATACGACGACCAACAAGCTGCGGCTCTATAGCGCGGTCGCCTCTGACTCCTTTAATATCCATATTTTCAATCGTGGTGATTATATTAAGGCGGTGAGTGATAAAATTGCTTCGGAGAATATTTCAAAAATTCTTTATCCTTCCGATGAGGTGCTCACCGGAAAAGAGCTGCGGCTGACGCAAGAGTATTTTCTGGTGGCCTGTACGCTGCGGGATATATTCCGTGACTATGCCGAGGTTAATGACGATATTACTTTCCTGCCGCAGCATGTGGCGATTCAGCTTAATGACACCCATCCGGCATTAGCGGTGGTGGAGCTGATGCGCATCCTGGTCGATGAATACCGGTTGCCCTGGGAGCAGGCGTGGGAGATAACGCAAAACACCTGTGCCTACACGAATCATACGTTGATGCCGGAAGCGCTGGAGACCTGGCCGGTGACGCTGTTTGAAAAACTGCTGCCGCGTCATTTGCAAATTATATTTGAGATCAACCATCGTTTCCTTGAAGAGGTGGCCCGGCGCTGGCCGGATAAACATCATCTGTTATCTTCGCTGTCTTTAATTGACGAACATCACGATAAGCAAATCCGCATGGCCAATCTGGCCATTGTTGGTAGCCATCGCGTGAACGGGGTAGCATGGCTGCATTCGGAACTGGTCAAGAAACAACTGGTGCCGGACTTCTATTTTATGACGCCGGAGAAATTCATTAATCAGACCAACGGCGTCACGCCGCGACGCTGGGTGCAGCAGGCTAACCCCGGCCTGGCAGCATTTTTGCACCAACAGCTGGGGGAAGGGTGGCCAACCGATTTACCCTTGCTGTCCAGTCTGGAAAGCCTGGCCGATGATACTGCTGTTATTGATAACATCCGGGCCATTAAATTTGCCAACAAAACCGCGCTCAGCCAGCTGGTCGCTCAACGCTATGGCATCGCCCTGGATCCGCTGGCGATGTTTGATTGTCAGGTCAAACGTATTCATGAATATAAGCGCCAATTGCTCAATATTCTTCACGTGATCGCGCTTTACCTGGATATCAAAGAGACAGGGAAAACTATCGCGCCTAAGGTGCATTTGTTTGCGGGTAAAGCGGCGCCGGGCTATCGGATGGCGAAGCTGATTATTCAGTTGATTAATACCGTCGCGCGGAAAATTAACAGCGACCCGCAGGTTGCCGGGCAGCTTAAAGTGGTTTTCCTCGAAGATTATAAAGTTTCGCTGGCGGAAAAAATCATTCCGGCCACGGATCTCTCTGAGCAGATCTCCACCGCCGGTACCGAGGCGTCCGGCACCAGCAATATGAAGTTTGCCATGAACGGCGCGTTAACCATCGGCACCTATGATGGGGCGAATATCGAAATCCGTGAGGCCGTGGGAATCGATAATTTTTATCTGTTTGGCGCCGTAGCGGAAGAGATTGAAGAGAGCCGGCGACTCGGGCATCACCATGCTTTCTATCATCAGAACCCGGCTATTGCGCGTGTTGTCGATACCCTCGTGTCTGGGTTGTTCACCAGCGATCGTGAGCTGTTTGCACCACTTCACCACATGTTGACGGAGGGCGATCATTACTGTCATTTACTGGATTTCGACAGTTATTGTCAGGTCCAGCGGCAGGCGATGGCCGATTTTGAACTGCCGGAACAATGGCACCGTCGGGCCTTACTCAATATTTGTCGGATGGGAGAATTTTCCAGCGACAGAACCATACGTGGCTACGCCCGGGATATTTGGGGTATCACCTGCTAAAGAGAGAACACGCCGAGCGGAAAGGGACTCGTCGACGGATATCAGTCACTATTGAGGATGAGCATGAACGTTGAATTACATACCGAGCAGGGCGTAAAAATTATTATGCCACTGGTGCGCCGACTGGACGCTTCCGTCGTACAGGCGTTTAAGCAGCAGGTTCTGGAGGCTATCGACCCGGATACCAAAAACGTGCTGCTGGATCTGAGCCACGTTGATTTCATCGACAGTAGTTGTCTTGGCGCGTTGGTATCCATTCTGAAAAGCGTCAACGGTCAGGGCGAGCTGGTGCTGTGTTCGCTCAATGACACGATTAAAAACCTGTTTAAGCTCACCCGTATGGATCGCATCTTTTCCATTAAGGAGACCCGACAGGATGCGCTGAACACGTTCACTCAGTGATGACGTTGGTGCAGGCCAGCGGGTGATGGGTCGCCCGCTTATTCTTCGACAATCTGCGCCTTCGGTTTGCTCAGCAGGAGCATCACCAGCGCGACGTAGGGCATCGGCTTCCAGAAATAGTAGCCCTGTAACAGATGAATATTCTGGCGATTGAGATAATCTAGCTGGGCCTGGGTTTCGACGCCCTCGGCAATGATGCGCAGTGACAGCGTCCGGGCCATCTCTATCACGCAGTCCAGCAGTTTGCTTGACGGTGTCTCCCCGGTCACCCTGCCGACAAAGCTCTGATCGATTTTGATATAGTCGAAAACCAGCTCGTGGAGATAGGAAAGCCCGGAATAGCCGGTGCCAAAGTCGTCCAGCGCGATGGAAAACCCGCGGGAGTGTAACGTATTGAGCTTGTCCACAACCGCGCCGTTGAGCAACAGCGGCTCCTGCTCGGTGATCTCCAGCATCAGCTTCACCGCTTTGCCCTCAAAGCCGCGCTGATAGTGCAGGCAATCGTCGATAAACGTCGGAGCGTTAATGTGTGACGCGCTGATATTCAGGCCAATATGAAACCCATCCGGCAGCTTACTGAAGATAGGTCTCATCTGGGCGGAGACTTGCGCCATCAGGCTGCGGGTCAGCGGGATAATTAAGCCGGTACGTTCGGCCAGTGGAATAAATTCAGCGGGCGAACGCCACTGCGCGGTGGTATTTTTCCAGCGGGCCAGAATTTCCACGCCGTATATCTCTCCCGTTTTCCCGTTCACGACGGGCTGGTAGTAGGGAACGATATCCCCCTGGGCGATAGCGTAGCGCAAATTCTCTTCTTCAGAGGTATAGACATTGAGGTATTTGCGCAGCAGGAAATAAAACAGCAGTGAGACAGAAAAAATAAAAATCAGCAGACTGAAACCATTATGAAATAAGCGGCCGGGGCTAAAAAAAGGCGACTCGGGATAGATAATGCGAAACGGGTAGTCCGGTGAGCTAAATATACCCTGGTGTGGACCCGCGTTTAGCGATTCCACATCGCCATACCTGGCGATCATCTGATGGTTGACCCATAGTACCAGTCCGTCGTTATCCGTATCGCTATACAGAGCATCGCGGAGATGCACGTCGCTGATAGTGACAATCACCCGGATCTGCGCTGAGTGCGTCTGATAAATGAGCACCGGTCGCTTATTAACCATCATTCTGGCTGGCAATAGCAGCAGTGGTTCAACAGACAAAGACTCAGGATGAAGCGTCAGTACGCGATTTCCTGGCAGCGACGAGCACCACACCTGGCCATCTTTTATCAGCAAAATGGTACGCAAATGTGGCTGCAGAGCGGTCTCGGTTCCGAGCTGAAACTGGCCCTGCACGGAGCAACCGCTGCGGCTGACGTTCAGGGCTGTGACCGTCGCGGCTCGAGCCTCATCAATAATAACGGCGATTTTCTTCGCCGCCTGACGGGCGGAGGCGACATGGGTGGCCTGGTCTGAATGCCACAGCTGCCAGTTAATGACGAACACCCCAGCCAGAAATACCACCAGCGCCAGGGAAAAGGCAATCCATGCGTTTCGCACCGTTATCTTTTTCATTTATTACGCGTGCTATGTGGAGCGAGCATAAAATGAACCATCCATCCCGCTGAAAAGGCGTTATCCACTGATCGTAGAAGGGGGATATCCTCCGTGACGACGGAGCATGTAAAAACATGATCATTATCACAATACCTGCTGATAAAAACCGCTCACGACCGGATGCGGCTACGAGTCCGTCACGACAGGAATAAAAAAACAAATCTTAATGTTTTCTTAATATAAATTCTGGCAATGGATGGTTTTAAGCATTTTCTAATCCCTAATAACAGACAGACGCTATTTTTTGCTTTTTTAAGTTTATGATAATTGTTTTCATTATCATTCTTTTTTTGCTGTGATTTAATCCTCTCCGCTCAGGCTATTTACCGTTTATTGCCCTATTTCATTAAGGATGCGTTCATGAAATCTCGCTTATCGCCCCTCCGTACGGCAGCGTTGGTTGCCGCTTCTCTGTTTCTGGCGCCGCAGGGGATGGCGGCTGACGCTCAGAACGGGATTGTGGTCTACAACGCCCAGCACGAAAATCTGGTGAAGTCGTGGGTGGATGGATTTACCAAAGAGACCGGTATTAAGGTCACGCTGCGCAATGGCGATGACAGTGAGCTGGGTAACCAGCTGGTTCAGGAAGGCTCCGCGTCGCCGGCCGATGTGTTTCTGACCGAGAACTCACCGTCGATGGTGCTGGTTGATAATGCCAAACTTTTCGCCCCGCTGGATGCTGCCACCCTGCAGCAGGTTCCGGCGCAGTACCGTCCGCAGCATGGTCGCTGGATCGGCATCGCCGCGCGCAGCACCGTTTTCGTCTATAACCCGGCGAAAATCAGCGAGGCGCAGCTGCCGCATTCCCTGATGGATCTGGCAAAACCGGAGTGGAAAGGGCGCTGGGCGGCTTCGCCATCAGGGGCTGATTTCCAGGCTATCGTCAGCGCGATGCTGGCGCTGAAGGGTGAGCAGGCGACTCTCGACTGGCTGAAGGCGATGAAAACCAACTTTGTCGCCTATAAAGGCAACAGCACGGTGATGAAAGCGGTCAATGCCGGGCAGATCGACGGCGGGGTGATCTACCACTACTATCGCTTCGTCGACCAGTCAAAAACCGGTGAGAACAGCAAAAACACCCAACTGTATTACTTCAAACACCAGGATCCGGGCGCCTTCGTCAGCATTTCCGGCGGCGGTGTGCTGGCCTCCAGCAAACATAAAGCGCAGGCGCAGGCCTTTATTAAATGGATCACCGGCAAACAGGGGCAGGATGCGCTGCGCACCAATAACGCCTTCGAATATGCCGTGGGGGTAGACGCGGCCTCTAACCCGAAACTGACCCCGCTGAAAGATCTGGATGCACCGAAGGTAGAACCTTCCTCGCTGAACAGTAAAAAGGTCATTGAGCTGATGACGCAGGCTGGCCTGCTCTGATCCTGAGGAAGTGATGTTGCTATGTCTGTTCTGAGTCTGTCGCTCGGAAAGAAAACAGGACGCCTGCCCGAGCGCAGGCGTCCTGCATTTCCGATGGTGGCGTTAGCGCTGCTGTTTTCATTGCTGGCGCTGTTGCCGTTAGGGTTTGTGGTGGCGGTTGGGTTCGACACCGGCTGGCCGACGATCAAAGCGCTGGTCTTTCGTCCGCGGGTAGGGGAGCTGCTCAGCAATACCCTGTGGCTGACGGTGCTGGCGGTCCCCATCAGCATTGTGCTCGGCGTGACGTTGGCCTGGCTGACGGAACGTACCGCCCTTGCCGGTCGGCAGCTGTGGTCGGCGCTGGCGGTAGCCCCGCTGGCGATCCCGGCCTTTGTCCAGAGCTACGCCTGGGTCAGTGCCGTGCCTTCGCTGCATGGCCTCTCCGCCGGGGTGTTTCTCTCGGTGCTCGCCTACTATCCGTTTATTTATATGCCGGTGGCGGCCGTGCTGCGCCGCCTCGATCCCACCCTTGAAGATGTCGCCGCGTCGCTGGGCACGCCGCCGTGGAAAGTGTTCTTCCGGGTGGTGCTCCCGCAGCTGCGTCTGGCAATCTGCGGCGGTGCGCTGCTGGTGGCCCTGCATCTGCTGGCGGAATATGGCCTGTATGTGATGATCCGCTTCGATACCTTCACGACTGCTATTTACGATCAGTTCCAGTCGACCTTCAGCGGTCCGGCCGCCAATATGCTGGCAGGCGTGCTGGCCTTGTGCTGCCTGGCGATCCTGCTGCTGGAGAGCGCCTCACGCGGTAAAGCGCGTTACGCGCGTATCGGCGCCGGGGCGGCCCGCGAGCAGAAGCGGCTTGTGCTGGGTAAAGGGGCGGCTGTTGGCGCGCAGCTACTGCTTCTGCTGCTGGTGATGCTGGCGATGGGGGTTCCCTTACTGGTCCTGTGCCGCTGGCTGTGGCTGGGCGGCATCGACAACTGGCTGCATGCCGATCTGTGGCATTCGCTGCGCCAGACCCTGCTACTGGGCGTGGGCGGGGCGCTGCTGACGACAACCTGCGCGATCCCCATTGCGTGGCTCGGCGTGCGCTATCCGCGCCCGCTGTTCCGCCTGCTGGAGGGGTGTAATTACATCACCAGCTCGCTGCCCGGCATTGTTACCGCGCTGGCGCTGGTGACGGTCACCATCCACTACGCCCGCCCGGTGTACCAGACCGAAGTGACGTTGTTTCTGGCCTATCTGTTGATGTTTATGCCGCGTGCGCTCATTAACCTGCGTGCCGGTATCGCGCAGGCGCCGGTAGAACTGGAAAACGTTGCCCGTAGCCTCGGACGCAGTCCGGCCCGCGCCCTGTGGAGTATTACCATGCGGCTTGCCGCGCCGGGTGCGGCCGCAGGGGCCGCGCTGGTGTTCCTTGGCGTCAGCAATGAGCTCACCGCCACGCTACTGCTCTCGCCGTTAGGCACCCGCACCTTGTCGACCGGTTTTTGGGCGTTAACCAGCGAGATCGACTACGTGGCGGCGGCGCCGTACGCGCTGTTGATGATTGTCATTTCGCTGCCGCTGACCGCGGTTCTTTATATGCAGTCGAAAAAAATGGCAGGGTTGTAACATGCTGGAATTGTCTTCTATTTCGAAATCCTTCGCTGATGCGCTGGTCCTCGATAATCTCAATCTGACCGTAGCGCCGGGGAGCCGGACGGCCATTGTTGGTCCGTCCGGCTCGGGGAAAACCACGTTGCTGCGCATTCTCGCCGGTTTTGAAACGCCCGATCGCGGGCGGATCGTCATGCACGGTAAGTCTCTGTTTGCCGACGGTGTGTTTGTCCCCGCCCACCAGCGACGGATCGGCTATGTTCCGCAGGAAGGGGCGCTGTTTCCTCATCTTAATGTTGCGGACAATATCGCCTGGGGGCTCGACGCCAGCCGTGAGGAGAAGCGTCGCCGCGTGGGGGCGTTGATGGAGATGGTCGCCCTCGACCCTGGCCTGGCGAGCCACTGGCCACATGAAATTTCCGGTGGTCAGCAGCAGCGCGTTGCCCTGGCCCGTGCGCTGGCTCAGCAGCCGGCGCTGATGCTGCTGGATGAGCCGTTTTCTGCACTGGATACCGGGCTGCGCGCCAGCACACGCAAAGCGACGGCGGATCTGCTGGCCGAGACGGGGATCGCCTCGATTCTGGTGACTCATGACCAGAACGAGGCGCTGTCGTTCGCTACGCAGGTGGCGGTAATGCGTCAGGGGCGCTTCGCCCAGGTTGGAACCCCGCTGACGGTTTACTCGCAGCCGGTGGATGAAGAGACGGCGTTATTTCTTGGCGATGCCCTGATCCTCCCCGCACGCCTGAGCCCCGGCCGGGCAAGCTGCGCGCTGGGGGACCTGGCGACGGACGCACTGCATCCTACTGGCGAAGGTAGGGTGATGCTGCGTCCGGAACAACTGAGCGTCAGTGTGAGCGGGCCGCAGGAAAGTACCGCCATCATCCGCGATGTCGATTTCTCAGGCCAGCTTTCCACGTTGACGCTGTCGATGGCCGGGCACGAGCGGCCGATTGTCCTGCGAACCGTGAGCCAGCCGGCGTGGCAGCCCGGCGCGACGGTACGACTGACGGTCAGCGGCAAGGCGCGGGTGTTTAGCGGCTAATCCCTGAGCAGGCGCCGTCGGCTATCGACGGCGCCGCACGGAAAGCTAATCAGATGGCGGATGAAGCCGCTAGTATCCGCGCCACTGACCTCGTCGCCATGGAGTGGTAGTACGTTGGAACAATTCCGCGGGGTCAGTCCAGCGCCCACCATTTTACCGATCCGTCGCTTTTTCATTCGTCCCGCTACGCTTAACTGCTATCCTGTCTCGCGATCGGCCCTGTTGTTACCATGAGACATCGCTATGCCTGAACTCCATACTCCTGCGAATCGCCCCGGCCCGGCCGCTGCGGCCCGGGTGACGCTCCTGCCAGCGCTGCTGGTTATCGTCGCCATCGCTGTCGGCTGTGTCCTGGTGTCGCCTCCGGTCGGCACACGACACGAGATCCTGACTAACCCCGGCCTCTATATCGATCTACTGGCGTTGTTGTTTCTGGTGTTTATGCTGTGGAGCTCGGCAAAGGTGCGGATGAGCCACATTGCCGTCAACTGGGTGCGTTATGGGCTGCTGCTGTGGATTGCCGGTGGCACCTTTGACGTGATGGATGAGATCGTGGTTCAGCCGCGCTGGATGGGCTATTACTGCGAAGATCTGCTGCGCCTCTCCGGGATGCTGCTGACCGTGGTGGGTGTCTACAAAATTATTGAGCGGATTAACCTGCTGTACGTTGACGCGCGATCGCAATCCCTGAAGGATGAGCTCACCCAGTTGCCCAACCGGCGTTTTTTCATCAATACCATCCGCGAGAAGTCCGGGCATGCGCTGGGACTCATGATTCTGGATATCGATTTTTTTAAGAAAATTAACGATACCTTGGGCCATCTGGTGGGCGATGAAGTGTTATTTTCGCTGGGTAAACAGCTGGCAAACTTGACCAGCGATCGCATCCAGCCGGCGCGTATCGGTGGGGAAGAGTTTGCCATTATCGTCGATGGCCTGTCGGAGCCCGAGCTGCACGCCCTGGCGCAGGCGATCCTCGACAATGCCGGCACCATCCTGATCAATCATCAGACGCCGTTGTCGATCAGCATTGGCGTCGGAATGTGGCGGCCAGGCGAAGCGCAGGAGACATTTATCCGTAAAGTCGACGAGGCGCTGTACAAGGCCAAGCACAACGGACGCGGACGCGTGGAGTGGGCGTAAGATTCCGGCGCGGCAGGTTAGGCCTGCTGCGCGCTACGGCAGTGTCGCCGATACTCCGACGGTGAGCGTTCGGTGTAGCGTTTGAATACCCGGCAAAAATAGTTGCTGTCGACGAAACCGCAATTATGGGCGATCTCTTTCACCTTCAGGTCATAGCCGCGCAGTAGCTGCTTCGCCTTTTCCAGGCGAACCCGGGTCAGATACTCATTAAATCCCACCGAGCCTGATTTCTGAAAAATATGCGATAGATAGTTGGGTGTGATGTGAAAACGTTTGGCTACCGATTCCCGTGTCAGCGGCAGGCTAAGATTTTCCTCGAGGTAGTCCTGGACGGCGAGAAACAGATCCCGACTGCGGCTGACGCGCATTTCCAGACCGACCAGCTGTTCACGACAATGACTCAACAGCGCGGCGACCACCAGCCGTGCGGTCAGCGGGTCGGGTTGCAGGCTGACTTCATTCAGGCTCAGCAACAGGTAAGAGCCCACGCGCGGTCCGAGGCGGGAAACGCTCTGCTTTTCCGTATGCAGGCATTTCCCGTCCCAGCGCTGAATACTGAATCCCAGTTTCTGCCGACCAAACAGGATGCTCAGGGTAGTGGCCGGGCCGGTCCACTGCGGCAGCGTCCACTTCCCCGCCTGCACGTACAGTACCTGCAGCGTGGTTAACGTCGAGGCGGCCAGCGGCAGTCCCTGTTCACTCAGCTGGCCCTCCAGCACAATTTCCAGACGCGGAAACGGCACGTTGAAGGCGAGGGCAGGCACGGAGATATCCGGCTCAGGAAATCTCACCTGTAAGTGATCTTTTTGACCGATTAACCGATGCAGAATATCCGGCAGTTCTTCAATCATTCTATGGCCTCAGCATGCGCATTATCCTGTTGATGGTAATCTAATTTTTTCGGCTCGACAGCGTTTGTTTAGCGATTTTGCGCTGCGAATTCATGACCAACTGCAGCGCATCCATCGTCGGAAATAAGATTATTGATGCCCATCACACTTTGTGAGCTCGCATACGTATGTCCAGTTTTTCGTAGCGCTCGCCTCCTGTTATACCGCGGCGGGGCCAGTAGAGTTTATTTGTGTTATCGGAACGTTAAAAGGAACGCAAAATGAACTCATCATCGGCTAGCTTTCTCGATGCGTTAGGCGCCAGCCTGGCGCTCAGCGCGCAAATGAAACACGAGCTCGACACCCTCGGCTACACCGTCGTGCATAACGTCGTTGACGCCCAGTGGCTGAGCGAAATGCGCCTGCTCATTGACACCCTGGTTGAACGCGAAGGCGACAATCTGGCGATGGAACATCATCAGGAGGCGACGGCGACGCGGATCGCTAACCTGATTAATAAGGGAGTTATCTGGGAGAAAGTCTGGTCGCATCCGCTGATCCTCTCCGCTTGTCGCTATATCTTCGGCGGCGATTTTAAAGTCTCCAGCCTGAACGCGCGCGAGGCGCTGTATAACGGTGGTCATCAGCCGCTGCACGCCGACTGGAAAAAGCCGCGCCCGGATTTTCCCAAAGTCCACCTGGTGAATACTATCTGGGCGATAGATGATCTGAGCGCCGCCAACGGTGCACCGCGGATCATTCCCGGTACCCACCTGCGCCCGGCGTTGCCGGAGGAGGTGCTGGCCGACCCGGAACTGACCCATCCCGATGAGATTGTGTTTGCCGCACCGGCCGGCAGTGTGATGATTTATAACGCGCACGCCTGGCACGGTGGTACTCGTAATCGTGAAGGCAGCAGACGACGCGTACTGCATGGGTTATATATCGATCGCGCGGATACGCCGCAGCAGGACCAGCGGCGCTGGCTGACGCCGGAGACGGCAAGCCGGCTGACGCCGGCGCAAAAGTGGCTGCTGGATGTAGAATAAGGTCTGTCGCCGGTCAGGGAAGTTCTACATAGACGACCGGCTTTTTCATGATGCTTTTCACGGCCTCGACGATCTGCTGCGGCTGCAGCAGGAAGCTCTTGATGCTGGTTTTAATCGTCCGCAGGCCGCGAAAGCGCTGGGCGTCATCGATTTCGATATCCGTCACCAGCAGCACCACTTCGGCGCGGGCGATATCTTCGGCGGTGATCCGGTTTTCAACACCGAGCGCGCCCTGGGTTTCGACTTTCAGGTGCCATTTTTCATGATGACCGACCTTTTCCAGTCGTTCGGCGGCCATGTAGGTATGCGCCACCCCGCTGACGCAGGCGGTTACGGCAACGATCGTAAAGTCCATAATATCCTCCTGGCGTTATCCGCCGATAGTGACGTGGAATCCGGCCGCTTCGGCCAGCGTCCGGTAAGGTTGAATTTCCGCTTCGTCAGGTGCTTTCACGCCGGCGAGCGGCCAGCGTTTGCCCAGCAGACGGTATTTGGGCTCGCCATATTGATGAAACGGCAGCAGGTGTATTTCTTTTAGCGCGAACGGCGCGAGAAACGCCAGAATCTGGCGAAAATTATCGACGTTCAGGGTGTAGCCTGGGATCAGCGGCACCCGCGGGATCAGGTTGATTTTTCTCGCCGCCAGCTGGCGAAAATTGTCCAGCACCCGTGGCTGATTCATTCGCAGCAGCGACCGCGCCCGCTCAGGTTCCATGATTTTAAAATCAAACAGGACTTCATTGCAGGCTTCGGCCACCGGCAGGAAGCGGTCGAAAGCGCAGTCGCCCGCGGTTTCGATGGCGGTGCGGATCCCCCACTGGCGCAGGCGCTGGAGAAAGCGGGCGGCAAACCCGGCCTGCATGAGCACTTCGCCCCCGGAGAGGGTGACGCCGCCGCCGGAGGCGCGAAAGAAGACCTCATCCTTCAGCACCTCCTGCAACAGGTTATCCAGCGTCACATCGCGGCCAATCTGTTCCCACGCACCGGACGGACATTCGGCGACGTCCTGCAGGCAGCGGGTGCAGCGCAGGCATTTGCTCTCCCGGCGCAGGGTCTGAATCCTGGGTGAAATTGATTCGGGATTGGCGCACCACGGGCAGGTATGAGGGCAGCCTTTAAAAAAGACCACCGTGCGGATCCCTTGTCCGTCATTGAGCGAGTAGCGCTGGAGGTTAAAAATGCGCGCCCGGTCGGCGCGCGTGTCGATGACCTCACAGCTGATGCGCGGTGCGGCGGATAATGTCATCCTGAATCTCCTTTGACAGCTCAACAAAGAAGGCGCTGTAGCCCGCGACGCGTACCACCAGGCCGGCAAAGTCCTGCGGCCGCTGCTGCGCTTCACGCAGGGTGTCGGCGTTGACCACGTTGAACTGAATATGCTGCAGCTTGAGCTTGCAAAAGGCCTGTAAAAAGTCTGCCAGTTTGTTCAGGCCGCCGTCGCCGGCCAGCGTTGCCGGGGTGAATTTGACGTTTAGCAACGTACCGTTCGACAGCAGATAGTTATCCAGCTTGCTGACCGATTTCAGCACTGCCGTTGGCCCCTGGGAATCCTGACCGACCATCGGCGACAGGCCGCCGTCTGCCAGTTGCTCACCGGCCAGCCGCCCGTCCGGGGTGGCGCCCACCACCGAACCCAGCGGCACGTGCGCGGAGACGGTGTAGGAGCCGGGGGTAAAATGACCGCCGCGCGGGTTCAGATACTGCTCAACCTCTTTGCAGTAAAAACGCAGCAGATCGGCGCTAATATTGTCGACATCGTCGATATCGTTGCCGTACTTGTCAAAACGGTTAATCAGTCGGGCGCGGATTTTTTCCCCTTCCGGCGTCTGGAAATTGGCTTTCAGCACGGCCATCAGTTGGTCAAAGCTGAGACGCTGCTGGTCGAAGACCATACCCTTCAGGGCGTACAGCGAATCGCTCAGGTTAGCGATCCCGATACCCTGGACGCCGGAGAAGTTATAGCGCGCGCCGCCGGCGGTGATATCTTTGCCGTGCTGCACGCAATCTTCAATGAACGAGGAGAGCAGGGGGACCGGCGCCCAGTCGCGGTGGCCGATATCGCAAATGTTGCTGCCCTCGACCATCAGTTTGATGTAATGGCGGATTTTGTCGCGGATCTGGCTGATAAGCCCGTCCCAGCTGACTTCAGGTTGCCCTTCATTCTCCTGCAGCACAATTTCCATCACCTTCAACAGATTAAACATGGCGATATCGTGCAGGCCGTAGGTGCGGCCGGGAATGGAGAGCTCCACGCAGCCAACCACCGCGTAATCACGGGCATCTTCCAGCGACACGCCGCGATTGAGGAAAGCAGGGACCACCACCTCGTCATTGAAAATCTGCGGGATGCCGGTGCCCAGGCGGATGGTTTCGGCAGTTTTGCGCAGGAACGGGCGATCAATCAGCTCGTTGACCCGCACGCCCAGATTCGGCTGCGGTAGCTGAACGTTTTGATAGGCGTCGAGGCATAAAAATGACAGCACGTTGACCGCGCTGCGCCCGGTGTCCGTCAGCCCGCCGAGCAGGGCGGTATAGCCAGTGGGAAAACCCGCGAAATAGCGCGCGCTGCTGGAGGAGCGTAGCAGGACGATATCGTTGCATTTCACCCACAGCGACTCCAGCAGCGCCTTGAGATACGCGGGATCCTGACCCTGATTCAGCGATGCCTGATAAAACGGCAGCATATACTGGTCAAAACGCCCCAGCGAAATCGAGCTGGCATTGGATTCGTACTGCAGAATGATATTCATATACCAGAACAGCTGGCAGGCCTGGGGGAAGTCCGTTGGCCGATGCTGCGCGTTGTGGCGCGAAATAGCGGCGATGGTTAATAGCTCTTGCTGACGCTGCGCTTTCGTGCAGTTCGCGGCCATCGCTTCGGCCAGCGCGGCGTAGCGCAGAATATGGCGCTGGGAAGCTTCCAGCAGAATCAGTACCGCCTGATAAAAGGGGTTCTCCGGTTGCTGGGCGCAGTGCGTTTTGAGTTCGGTGACCAGCGCGCCAAGGCCATGATTCAGCAGTCGTGGATAGTCGATGATGATATGGCCCTGGCCTTTATCGGTCTGGTTAACGCTAAATATCTGGGTGCTGACAGCAGCCTTGACCTCTTCAGTCATCTGACCGTTGATGAAATCTTTCATTGAGCGCTTTTCCCAGTAGGGGAACAGCGTTTCGCGGTAGATTTGTTTATCTTCTTCGCTTATTTCGAAGCGATCCTGCGGGCGGGTCGGGAAGGCGTCGAGCTCGTTGAGTAGCCAGTAGGGGTCCATCTCTGGCGACATGATTCCCGCGCGTGGTTTGACGGTGCGGTTGCCAGCGATCAGTTCATCCTCACGAATCGAAATCATCACCTTATCGAGGATCCACGCCGTGGCTTTCGCCCGGCGGATAATGACCGGTTCGCCCTCCGTCTGCCGATGGCTGGCAGTGTAGAGTAATGCGCGTTCAAGGGAGATTTCGCGCGGCTGGGCGAACAGGCTGGCTTTCAGGCGTTGGGTACGATTCGTCATGATAAACTCCATGTTGTGGCGAAGGGCGCGAGGGCGCCCTTTTTAAGGCTTCAGGCGCTCTGGGAAAGGTGGCTGTCTATCTTGTTCATGATGGCGTCGGCGCGTTTTACCGCATCGCTGATGTTGACGCGCACGATAGTTTTCCCGGCAAAACGCTCTTCGAATTTGATGCCGATATCTTTGGTCAGAATGACCATATCGGCGGCGGCAATCTCTTCCGCCGTCAGTTCATTTTCAATACCGATAGAACCCTGCGTTTCTACCTTGACCTGCCAGCCTTTGGCTTTGGCGGCGCTTTCCAGCGATTCGGCGGCCATGTAGGTGTGAGCCACGCCCGACGGGCAGGCGGTGACAGCGATAATGTGGGTCATAATCTGTTCCTTCCAGTCTGTTAGTTAATTTCGAAATCAAGGTCTAGTTCATCGTCAGCGTTGACGTCAGTGGGTTTCTTTTTGGCAAAGGCTTTCAGCAGGATGACGCAGGCGGCGCTGACGCAGGCGCCGACCAGCAGCGCGGCGACAAAGCCCAGCTTGCCCTGGACCACCGGCAACACGATGAGCCCGCCCCAGCCGGCGTAACACTGGACGCCCATCAGCGCGGCGGTGACGCAGCCGCTGGCGGCGCCAATCATATTGGCCGGAATGACGCGCAGCGGATCCGCGGCGGCAAAGGGAATCGCCCCTTCGGTCACGCCGACACAGCCCATCACCAGCGCCGCTTTGCCGGTTTCCCGCTCTTCGGCGGTGAAATATTTGCGGCCAATCAGCGTCGCCAGCCCCATGCCCAGCGGCGGTACGGCGATACCGACGGCGGCGATGGCCACCACGCTGTAGACGCCCTGCGAAACGCAGATCAGCATGAAGGCGTAGGCCACTTTGTTCACCGGGCCGCCCATATCAAAGGCCAGCATCAGGCCCATAATGATGGCCAGCACCACGATGCTGCCTTCACGCATCCCCTGCAGCCAGCCGGTCAGATTAGCGGTCAGCGCGCCAACCGGCTCGCCAAGCCCCCACATCATGATCCCGGCGGTGATAAAGGTGCCGACGATGGGAATGATGAAAATCGGCATCACCGAGCGCAGAACTTTATGTACGGGGATTTTTTTCAGGTAATAGACCACCAGGCCGCCAATCATGCCGGCGATCAGCGCGCCGAAGAAGCCGGCGCCAAAGCTGTTGCCCACCCATGCGCCGATGGCGCAGGGGGCCAGCGCGGCGCGGTCAGAAATGGAGTAGCCGATGTAGGCGGCGAGAAAGGGCACCATCAGCGTCAGCCCGGCGACGCCAATATCAAAGAGTTTCTTCAGATTAGGGTCGGTGGCGGCATCGGGCACCGCGCCTTTGCCATACAACATGACGGAGACCGCCAGCAGGATCCCGCCGGAAACCACGAAGGGGATCATGTGCGAGACGCCGGTCATCAGATGCTGGCGGGTATTTTTTAGTATTTGCACCAGTTCGTTCATTGCTTGCTCCTGAGCGCTGTAGGGCCCGTGACAGTATTGATGCCTCAACATTAGAAAAAGGGCGGGGTATTAAACAGTAGAGAAAAAGTGCATTTACTGGATATTTGTAAGGTGAGAAAAGAATTGCGATCCACCTCAAATCTTAGTGGTGACAAGAAAGATGAGCGCTAACAGGGTGGAATTGTGATGGCGGGCATAAAAAAGTATCGTGTGTACAATAGTCCAGTAATTGCCAGTTTTATCACCTAGTCCCGGGGGCTGTCTTTTATTACCTTTTGGGGAAATAATGGATTGCTCAGGAGGAAGGCGATGGCTCTGGTCATTGAATTTACATGTGATTTGCCCAACGGCGTGCATGCGCGTCCGGCCAGTCTGGTCGAAACGCTGTGTAATCGTTTTTCATCAGCGATTGAGTGGCGGAACTTGCGCCGCGAGAGCGGTGGAAATGCCAAGAGCGCGCTGGCGATTATCGGCAGCAATACCCTGAAGGGCGACGCCTGCCAGCTGCTTATCAGCGGCGAAGATGAAGCTGAGGCATTCGCCGCGTTAACGGCTTTTATGCGCGATGAATTTCCCCACTGTGACGCGCCGCTGCCCGCTGCGCCAACGCTGGATGTCCAGCCGGTGCCAGAGTCGCTTTCGCGGCTGAACCCGACGCTGTTTCATGCCCGTCCGGTGTGCGCCGGCAGCGCTGGGGGAACGCTGGTTCATCTCAAATCACGCGATCTGCACGAGCTGGGTGAACTGCCCGTCGCCGCCAGTCCCGAACAGGAGCAGGCGGCACTGGATAATGGCCTGCGGCTACTGGTGAAAGATATTGCGCTGCGGTTGCTGGACAACGACGGCACCGCCAGCGCGATCCTGGAAGCTCACCGTTCGTTGGCGACGGATGCCTCGCTGCGCCAGCACCTGCTTGGCGGTATTCTCACCGGGCTGAGCTGCGCCCAGGCGATTGTCGCCACCGGCGACCACTTCTGCGCCCAGTTCCGCGACTCCGGTAACCGCTATCTGCAGGAACGGGTACTGGATGTCCGCGACGTTTGCTTCCAGCTGTTGCAGCATATCTACGGCGAAGCCCGTTTCCCGGCGCCGGGCCAGCTGCGGGAAGCGGCCATTTGCCTTGCCGACGAGCTGACCCCCAGCCAGTTTCTGGAACTGGATAAAACGCATCTCAAAGGGCTGCTGCTGCGCAGCGGCGGCACCACCTCGCATACCGTGATTCTGGCACGCTCATTCAATATCCCTACTCTGGTGGGCGTGGATTTAGCCGCGCTGCTGCCGTGGGTGGATACGCAGGTGCAGATTGACGGCAACGCCGGGCTGCTGGTGGTGGATCCAAGTCCGGCGGTAGCGCGCTACTATCAGCAGGAGGCCTGGCTACAGACGCAAATCCAGCAACAGCAGCAGGTATGGCTGGATAAAGCCGGGCAGACGCAAGACGGTATCCGCGTGGAGATCGCCGCCAATATCGCCCATTCGGTGGAAGCGGTGGCGGCATTCAACCAGGGCGCGCAGTCGGTAGGGTTGTTCCGCACTGAAATGCTGTATATGGATCGCCCGAGCGCGCCGTCGGAAGATGAGCTCTACAACATCTTCTGCCAGGCACTGGAACCCGCTGCCGGGCGCAGCATTATCGTGCGGACTATGGATATCGGCGGTGATAAGCCGGTGGCCTATCTCAACATCCCTGCGGAAAACAATCCGTTCCTCGGCTACCGCGCGGTGCGCATCTATGAAGAGTATCAGGCGCTGTTTCACACTCAGCTACGGGCGATTTTACGCGCCTCGGCGCACGGCTCGCTGAAGATTATGATCCCCATGATTTCATCAATGGAAGAGATCCTGTGGGTGAAAGAGCGACTGGCGGAGGCCAAACAGTCGCTGCGCGCCGAGCAGATCCCGTTTGATGAAAAGATCCCGCTCGGCATCATGCTGGAAGTGCCGTCGGTGATGTTTATCATCGATCAGTGCTGTGAAGAGGTGGATTTCTTTAGCATCGGCAGCAACGACTTAACGCAGTATCTGCTGGCGGTCGATCGTGATAATGCGAAAGTGACACGCCATTACAACAGCCTGAATCCCGCCTTCCTGCGCGCGCTGGACTATGCGGTACAAGCGGTGCATCGGCAGGGGAAATGGATCGGTCTGTGTGGCGAACTGGGGGCCAAAGGATCGGTGCTACCGCTGCTGGTAGGCCTCGGTTTAGATGAATTGAGCATGAGCGCGCCGGCGATCCCGGCGACCAAATCGCGCCTGGCCCAGCTGGACAGCCGCGCTTGCCGCCAGCTGCTGAATCAGGCCATGCAGTGCCGTACCTCACTGGAAGTGGAGCATCTGCTGGCCCAGTTCCGCATGCGTCAGCAGGATGTGCCGCTGGTGAGCGCCGAGTGCATTACGCTCAATAGCGACTGGCGCAGCAAGGAGGAGGTGCTGAAAGGGATGACGGATAACCTGCTGCTGGCCGGACGCTGCCGCTATCCACGTAAGCTGGAGGCTGACCTGTGGGCCCGCGAGGCGGTGTTCTCCACCGGTCTGGGCTTTAGCTTCGCCATTCCGCACAGTAAATCCGAGCATATCGAGCAGTCGACCATCAGCGTCGCCCGCCTGGCGCAGCCCGTGATGTGGGGCGATGAAGAGGCGCAGTTTGTGATTATGCTGACGCTGAACAAGCACTCGGCGGGCGATCAGCATATGCGGATTTTCTCGCGGCTGGCGCGGCGCATTATGCACGCGGAGTTCCGTCAATCTCTGGTCTCCGCGGAGAGTCGCGAGGATATCGCTGGCCTGCTGCGCCGCGAGCTGGAACTGTGATCTGCACACCGGCCAGCGGTGCTGGCCGGAATGCGCTTTACAAATCCAGCACTAACCGACCGCCTTTGGCGCGCGAGCAGCAGATCAGCATACTCTGCTGGCTGGCTTTCTCTTCCTCGCTGTAATACTGATCGCGGTGGTCGGCTTCCCCCTCCAGAATCATCGTTTCGCAGGTGCCGCACACCCCTTCGCGGCACAGGCATTCCACCTTCGCCGCTTTGTTATTCTCAATAACCTGCAAAATGGTCATGTCCTGCGGTACGGTAAATTCGCGTCCGGAACGCGCCAGCACCAGGATAAACGCCTCTCCGCCTTTATCCTCAACGATAAACTGCTCAAAGTGCAGCTGACTGGCGGGCACCTGGTGGCGTTCGGCGGCGGCTTTCACCGCCTCGTTAAGCGCCGCCGGGCCGCAGGTATACACGTGGGTCCCGGGCTCGAGGTCGGCGAACAGGCGCGGCAGGTCGAGACGGCTGCCGAGCGCGGATACATGAACATTGACCCGATCGCGCCACGGCGCGGCGCTGAGCGCATCGACGAAAGCATTATTGTCGGCGTTGTGGAAACAGTAGTGCAGCTGCCAGTCGGCCTGCCGTTGTTCCAGTTCAGGAATATGCGCTAAAAACGGCGTGATGCCGATGCCGCCGGCGATCAGCAGATGTTTTCGCGCCTGTGGTTCGATGGCGAACAGGTTGTTGGGGGTGGACACCGTCAGGGTATCGCCCGGGCGTACCTGCTGGTGCATAAAACGCGAGCCGCCTTTGGAAGGCGACTCAAGACGCACCGCAATCTGCCAGCTGGTGGTATCCAGCGGCGAGCTCATCAGCGAGTAGGCGTTACTGTAGCGCTGCTCGCCATCCTGCATCTGGACGATAATATGGCTGCCGCCGCTGAATGCCGGCAGCGGAGCGCCGGTCGGCGATACCAGCGTAAAACGCTTCACAAGGGGGGTGATCTGTTCAACATCGCGAACGATCGCCTCAAACATTTGATAATCAGACATCGCTGAACTCCATCAAAAAATCCCGGCGTGGCCAGCGCCGCCGCCGGGAGAGGACATTTACAACCCCTGGCAGAGATACTTCATCTCCAGGTAATCTTCGATTCCGTGTTCCGACCCTTCGCGGCCAAGGCCGGACTGCTTCACTCCGCCAAATGGCGCGACTTCGTTGGAAATCAGTCCGGTATTGATGCCGACCATCCCGTATTCCAGCTGCTCGGAGACGCGCCAGATACGGGCGGCATCGTTGCTGTAAAAATAGGAGGCGAGGCCGTAGATAGTGTCATTTGCCTGCTCGATGACCTGCTGCTCATCGTCAAATTTCACCAGTGCCGCCACCGGGCCGAAAATCTCTTCCTGCAGCAGCAGTGACCCCGGCTGTACGTCGCCGATCACCGTAGGGGTGAAGAAATTACCGCCCAGTGGGTGCGCTTTACCGCCGGTTAACAACGTTGCGCCGCGGGTCAGGGCGTCGTCGAGCAGGGACTGGACTTTGCGCCCGGCGTCGGCGTTGATCAGCGGGCCAATCTGTACATCGGACTCGCTGCCATCGCCAACTTTCAGGGCGGCGACGCGGGCCACGAACTTATCGCAGAATTGGTCGTAGATGGCGCGATGAATATAGAAGCGGTTGACGCAGACGCAGGTTTGCCCGGCGTTGCGGAACTTGGCGATCAGCGCTCCCTCGACCGCTTTATCGATATCGGCATCGTCAAAGACGATAAACGGCGCGTTACCGCCGAGCTCTAAAGAGAGCTTTTTGATGGATTCCGCGCACTGGCGCATCAGTACGCGGCCAACTTCGGTCGAGCCGGTAAAGGAGAGTTTACGCACCCGCTCATCGCCGGTGAACACCGCGCCAATTTCGCGCGACTGGCCGGTAACGACGTTAATGACGCCCTGCGGGATCCCGGCCTGATTCGCCAGTTCCGCCATCGCCAGCGCGGTAAACGGCGTTTCGTTAGCCGGCTTTATCACCATCGTACAACCCGCAGCCAGCGCCGGGCCGGCCTTACGGGTGATCATCGCCGCCGGGAAGTTCCACGGGGTGATCGCCGCGCAGACGCCCACGCCCTGGCGGATCACCATCAGGCGTTTATCCGCGCCAGGGGAGGGGATTATTTCGCCGTTGGTGCGTTTGCCCTGTTCGGCAAACCACTCGATAAACGAGGCGGCATAGGCGATTTCGCCTTCCGCTTCCGCCAGCGGCTTGCCCTGCTCGGCGGTCATGATCTGCGCCAGCGCGGTTTTGTTTTCGAGGATCAGGCGGTGCCAGTTTTTCAATAGCGTGGCGCGCTGAGCGGCGGTTAATGCGCGCCAGGCCGGCAGCGCGGCCGCGGCGGCATCCACGGCCTGCTGCGCTTCCGCCCGACCCATATTAGGGATCTGGCCGAGCGCCGCGCCGGTGGAAGGATTGCTGACGGCAAGCGTCGTGCCGTCGGCGGCGTCGCGCCAGCTTCCGGCAATCAGCGCCTGCTGGCGAAACAGATCTGAGTGAAACACGGACATAGCAAACTCCTTCAACGATTACGGCTGGAACACCTGGGCCACCAGATTGTGGAAATGGGCGATACCGTGCTCGGAGATACCGCTGCCGCTGTTATCGGCCATAATGCGTCCCTGGCCGCGATAGCCGCGGGACTTCAGCCCCTTCTGCACGCTTTCCACCAGGCGTAAATCTTCCGGGCGGAACACGTCGCGATACCACTCAATCAGCGCTTTCTGATCGTCGGTCAGCTCTTCGTTGGTGAAATAGATGTCGTAATTCTGCAGAGTGGTCTCTTCATCCACCGGGAATTCATAGATCACGGTCATCATGCCCTTGATCGGCGTGACGTTGAACATGGTGCACGGCCATAGCCAGAAACCGTGGAACGCGGCTTCGGTACCTTCTTCGAATTTAAACGACTGCTCGGACGGCTTGGCGAAGCCATACTGCAGCGTCCATTTGCCGTGCATGGTGTGCCAGTAACGGTCAACCTGTACGGAATCCGAGAAGCCCGGGTGCGCCGGGCCGCAGTGGTAACATTCCAGATAGTTATCGACGATATTTTTCCAGTTCGCCGGGGTGAGAGTGGTAAAGCGCGCCGCCAGTTTCAGATCATGCACGTCCGGGCAGGCTTCCAGCACTTTGTCCTGCAGACCCGGCAGCTGTGATTCCACACTCTCGGCTTCCGGGTTCAAATTGATAAACACAAAGCCGGCATACTCTTCCAGGCGAACCGGCACCAGCTGCGCCTTTTCGCTATCGAAATTCGCCACGTTTTCGCAGTTGCGGGCATGGGCGAGATTGCCGTCAAGCTTGAAGGCCCAGGCGTGATAGGGGCAGGTAATCACGTTTTTGGCTTTACCTTCACCGCTCAGCAACTGGTGGCCGCGGTGCGGGCAAACGTTATAGAAAGCGCGCAGAATGTTGTCGCGACCGCGGACGATAACGATATTTTCGCCAATGATCTCCCGGGTGATGTAGTCGTTCGGCCGGGCGACCTCGCTGCCGTGGGCGACGCAAATCCAGCTATTGGCGAAGATGCGCTCTTTCTCGTGCTCAAACGCCTGGCTGTCGGTATAAAAACGGGCCGGAATGGTCCAGGCATCCTGCGGATTGGCGCAAAAATTAATCGGCAGCGTAAAGTCAGGGCTCAAATTGCTCATGTAAGGTCACCTTGTGATTATTGTCAGTAAGAGGTTTTACAGCGACTGGCCGTCGCCTTTGAGTACCGTGCCAACCGGTAGCGTCTCGGCTTTAATCATTGGCTCGGGCGTATGGGTTTCTATCTGATTGACCGGCACGTGGGCGTAGTCCTGTTTTAACCAGCGCACGAAGCCGCCAGTCTTAATCAGCAAAATGGCAAGGAACGGTAGGGCGGTCAGTACCACGGTGGTTTTCATGGTCTCAAGCGAAGCCCCGGTAAACAGAATCGATAGCGGGATGAGGGTGATCACCACGCACCAGAACAGGCGCATGCCGCGATCCGGATCTTCGCCTTCGCGCAGGTTGCGGGTGCTGGTTGCCGCCATGGTGTAGGCCACCGCATCCATGTGCGAGGCGAGGAAAACAATCATCACGAACAGATAGGCGGCGAGGAACAGTTTACCTGCCGGCAGCGACATCAGCACCTGCTGGACGGCGGTTTCGCCGCCGAGAGTCTGCATCACCTGCGGTACGTTAATCACGCCGTTAACGAACTGGTGCATGGCGTAGCTTTCCATCACCCCGAAGAAGAACCAGCAGCCGGCGGTGCTACCGAGGAGCAGTCCCCAAATGACCTCTTTGATTTTGCGCCCGCGGGAGACGCGAGTGACGAACATCGCCACGCCTGGGGTATAGGAGATCCACCACAGCCAGTAGAAGACGGTCCAGTTGCGGGTAAAGGCGCCGTCGCCGAGGGGGTCGGTAAACAGGCTCATCTGCAGGAAGTTTTGGGTGGTGAGGCCAATGGCGTTGATAACGTTATTGGTGATGAATTCGGTCGGGCCAACCAGTAATACCACCAACGGCAGCAGGAACGCGCCCCAGCCAACCATTTTGCTCAGGCGCTGCAGGCCGTTGTTGATGCCAATCCACGAACTCATGCAGAAAATGCCGCCGGAGAGCAGGATCACAAACGCCTGCACGGTGAAGTTATCCGGCAGTCCGGTCAGCGCTGACAGGCCGCGGGTGAAGGTGGCGGCAGTGACCACCAGCGAAATGGTTAACGCGCCGACGGTGGCGATCAGGAACATCAGATCAACCAGACGGCCCCAGAAGCCTTGCGGACTCACTCCGGTGATCGCTGAAATGATCCCGGAGAGGCTGAGGCCTTTATTTTTCCGCACGTGGAAGTGATAGGCCATGATCAGCGAGGCGAGAGTGTAGGTCGCCCAGGCGCTAACCCCCCAGTGGAAGAAAGAATAAGGGATGCTGTATTCCAGCGCTTTCGGCGATTGCGGCGCAATGTTCAGGCCCGGGGTCTGGTAGTAATAAGCCCATTCGGCAACGCCCCAGTACAGCGTGGAGGAGCCGAGCCCGGCGCAGATAAACATAAACAGCCATGAGAGGGTACTGTATTCGACTTTGCCTTCGCCGAGACGGATATTGCCGTATTTGCTGGTTGCCAGATAGAGCACCAGTCCCAGTGCCAGCAGCACCAGTACCTGTACCGTGGAACCCAGCAGCCGGGTCACGCCGTTAAAAATCGAATCAGCCGCCTGCGCGGTTTGGTGGGGGAAGAGACTTAATGTAGCGGCGATGAAAACAATGGCCGCCAGGCTGATGGCAATCAGCGGCACATCTTTTTTCTTTACGTTGCTCAACATGGGTGATCTCCTGGGCATGATTGCCCGTCGGTGGCTTTAGCCTGTCGTTGTTATCACGCTGTAGGGTCAGGGTTCGTAGCAAAAAGCTATTAACAATCGGATTATTTCTTCGTTACATGAATTAAACAATTGGCCGATTCGTGAAGCAATAAAACACGGAACGGAAATAATAAAAGGTGAATTGGCGCAGGTTCTTTCCTTTCAGGAATGAATAAAGTTCACCGCTGTGATGCGGTTCACTTGTCAATCGTGGGGGATTCTGCATAGCGAAAAGAGAGGGAAGTTGGCGGGCCAGGCGCGCGGGTTTTCCCGGGTAGCGGCTACGCCTTACCCGGGCTACGGTCCGTGCGGCCTGCCTTTAATTTATTCTCCATGGTTGCTGAAACTGCCGGTGCTGGCGGCCTCAACATCGCTGAGACGTTCCCGGCAGGCCGGGGCAGCCCGCATGGATGCGGGCTGAGGGCCGTGTTTTGCAAGGACGCTGCCTCGGCCCGACCCGAAGCCTGCAGGGATAAGTCGAAGGCACCACGCAGTGGCGATGTTGCTGGCCGGAGCCCGGGGGTACAGGGGGCGGCGGCGACTGGCCGCCCCCTGTGCGCTCCCTGCGCCAGAAGAGACATAACGCAGAAGACTAACCGGGAGCGCAATGTGCGCTGAAGCCACAGATAACATAAAAGCCCGGCCGGGCAATACCCTAAGATGGCACATTGCCAGCCATCTGATTCCTTGTCATGAATGTTGGTCCAGCCACGCCAGCGCCTGCTCGCCCGCCTCGTCCATCGGCAGATAGACCAGCAGGCGCGAACCGTTGCGCGGCGCCGAATACCAGTACATCTGCTGCAGACTGAATCGCCCGAGCTGCGGGTGGTTAAAATGTTTAATCTGGTTTTCCACACCGCGCACCTCGTAACGCTGATGCCACAGCGCTTCAAACTCCGACGAGGCGGCAAAAAAGCGCGCCAGCTTGTTTTCCCACGCCGGATCGCCACGGTGCTCGGCCATCGCGGCGCGGAAATAGGAGACGAAGGTCGGCAGCACATCGCGATTTTCGATCCGGCTGCGCCAGGTCTCATGGGTCAGATAGAGATAAATGCAGTTGCGATCTTCTTCCGGGAGGGTGGCGAAATCGATGCCCATCAGGCGGCAGAAGCTGTCGTTCCAGGCCACAATATCAAAGTTCGGTTTCTGAATGCTGGCCGGCTGCGGCATCAGGCTGTCCAGCATCCGGCGGGTGCCGGGGCTGATGCCTTCGCACACTGTCACCTGGGTGGCTTCCGGCGGGGTCAGCCCGGCCAGTACGAACAGGTGCCGGGTCTCCAGCGGACTGCACTGTAAAGCATTCGCCACCCCCACCAGCACCGCCTCCGACGGATTCACCTCCCGCCCCTGCTCCAGCCAGGTGTACCAGGTGACGCCGACGTCGGCGAGCATCGCCACCTCTTCCCGACGCAGGCCCGGCGTGCGCCGGCGGCCCACGCGGGGCAACCCCAGGCGCTGCGGATCGAGGCTTTCACGGCGGGCGCGCAAAAATGCCCCCAACTGTTTGCGTCGATCGTCCGGCACGGCGATCGTCAACTCCCGTTGCGGCATCGTGGTCATCACCCCTCCAGCATAGTAGTGCCAGTACCAGTATAGACAGGAACTGGTACCCGTTTAATTTATCGGTAATGCTACGTCGGTCTGCTGAATGACGCAATGGAGAATCCCATGAATACGTCTGCTGTTTCACCCGGCCGCGCCGGTCTGTTGCTGCTGCTGGGCGGCCAGATGCTGCCGCTTATTGATACCTCGATCACCAATGTGGCGCTGGACGCCATCACCCACACCCTGGCGGCCAGCGCCACGCAGCTGGAGCTTATCGTCGCGCTCTACGGCGTCGCCTTTGCCGTCTGCCTGGCGATGGGCAGTAAGCTTGGCGATAACTACGGCCGCCGGCGTCTGTTTATGTGGGGCGTCGCCCTCTTTGGCATCGCTTCCCTGCTGTGCGGGATGGCGAACAGCATCGGCGCCCTGCTGGCGGCCCGCACCCTGCAGGGCGCCGGGGCGGCGCTAATTGTGCCGCAGATCCTCGCCACTCTGCACGTGACCCTCAAAGGCCCCGCCCACGCCCGGGCCATCAGCCTGTATGGCGGCATCGGCGGCATCGCCTTTATCGTCGGTCAGATGGGCGGCGGCTGGCTGGTGTCGGCGGATATCGCCGGACTGGGCTGGCGCAACGCCTTTTTTATCAATGTGCCGATCTGCCTGCTGGTGTTGGCTCTGAGCCGCCGCTATGTGCCGGAAACCCGTCGCGAGACGCCGTCGCGTATTGACTGGCTGGGCACGCTGTACCTCGCGCTGATCCTCTGCTGCCTGCTGTTCCCGATGGCCCTCGGTCCGGAGCTGCACTGGCCGCTGTGGCTGCAGCTGATGCTGGTGGCGGTCCTGCCGCTCATGGTCGCCATGCGTCAGAGCGCCCTGCGCCAGCAGCAGCGCGGCGACCATCCCCTGCTGCCGCCGCGTCTGCTGCAGTTGACCAGCATCCGCTTCGGCATGGCCATCGCCCTGCTGTTTTTCAGCGCCTGGTCCGGCTTTATGTTCTGCATGGCGCTGACCATGCAGGAGGGGCTGGGGATGGCGCCGTGGCAGTCCGGCAATAGCTTTATCGCCCTCGGCGTGGCCTATTTTATTTCGGCGCTGTATGCCCCGCGGCTTATCGCCCGCCACAGCATGGGGCGGATCCTGTTGACCGGTCTGGCGGTGCAGATTGCCGGACTCCTGCTGCTGTGCGCCACCTTCTCCCGCTTCGGCATCGCCACCACCGCCCTGACGCTGGTCCCCGCCACGGCGCTGATCGGCTACGGCCAGGCGCTGATCGTCAACAGTTTTTACCGGATTGGCATGCGCGATATCAGCGCCAGCGACGCCGGGGCCGGGAGCGCCATCCTCAGCACCCTGCAGCAGGCGACCCTCGGTCTCGGACCGGCTATCCTTGGTTCGCTGTTCCTCACGCTGGCCCGTCGCGGCGGCGGAAACTATCCGCAGGCGCTGATTGATTTTCTGCTGGTCGAGGTGGCGATGATGCTGTTGCTGGGGGCCATCGCGCTGTGGCTGCGCCATCATCTCAACCGACAGCCGGCGACGGTAGCGTCGTAATACCGGCGGCGGTGATTTGCATAATCACTATCCAGCGGTCATCATACCCGCTGGATATTCAGGAGACGTTATGCAGGAATTAATATCGCAAATTGCCGCCTTAGGTATCGAAATAACCCCCACCCGCTCGCTGATGATTATCTTCGGCATTATCTTATTCACCGCCGTCGTCGTGCATCTGATATTGCACAAAGTGGTCCTGCGCGCGTTCGAAAAACGGGCATTGGCCAGCAGCCACCTGTGGCTGCAAATCATCACGCAGAATAAACTCTTTCACCGACTGGCATTTACCCTGCAGGGGATCATCGTCAACGTGCAGGCGGTGCTGTGGCTGCAAAAAGGCAGCGAGGCGGCGGAAATATTAACCACCGTGGCTCAGCTATGGGTGATGATATATGCCATGCTGTCCTTCTTCTCGCTGCTGGATGTGATTTTAAAGCTGGCGCAGAAATTTCCCGCCGCCTCACAGCTGCCGCTGAAGGGTATATTCCAGGGGATTAAGCTGGTGACGGCGATTATTATCGGCATCCTGATTATTTCGCTGCTGATAGGCCAGTCACCGGCAATCCTGATTAGCGGGCTCGGCGCGATGGCCGCGGTGCTGATGCTGGTGTTTAAAGATCCGATCCTCGGTCTGGTGGCCGGTATCCAGCTCTCTGCCAACGATATGCTCAAGCTTGGCGACTGGCTGGAGATGCCGAAGTACGGCGCCGACGGCGCGGTGATCGATATCGGCCTCACCACGGTCAAGGTGCGCAACTGGGACAATACCATCACCACCATTCCGACCTGGTCGCTGGTCTCCGACTCGTTTAAAAACTGGAGCGGCATGTCGGCCTCCGGCGGCCGCCGCATCAAACGCAGCCTTAACATCGACACCACCAGCATTCATTTTCTTGATGAACAGGAGCAGCAGCGCCTGATCCGGGCGAAATTACTCAAACCCTATATGGATTCGCGCCACGAGGAGATTAGCGCCTGGAACCAGCAGTATGCCGGGGAACAGTCGGTTCTCAATGAGCGGCGAATGACCAATGTCGGCACCTTCCGCGCCTATCTGCAGGAGTATTTACGCCATCATCCACGCATCCGCCAGGATATGACCCTGATGGTGCGCCAGCTGGCGCCGGATGCCAACGGGTTGCCCATCGAGATCTACTGCTTCACCAACACCGTGGTGTGGGCGGAATATGAGGGGATCCAGGCGGATATTTTCGACCATGTCTTCGCCGTGGTGGAAGAGTTTGGCTTACGCATTCATCAAACGCCCACCGGCAACGACATTCGCGCGCTGGCGGGCGCCTTCTCCCGCTGATCCTCAGGCACTGGCGCGGTCAATCACGCGCCAGTCCATCATCACCCGCTCGACGGCGGCGTCAGGATCGTCGATGCGTTTCATCAGCAAGGCCACCGCCGTGCGGCCGATCGCCCGGGAGGGCTGTTCGACGGTGGTCAGCTGCGGGGAGACCACTTCCGCCAGCTCGGTGCCGTCGAAGCCGATCACCGCGATATCCTCCGGCACCCGCAGTCCGGCCTGGGCGATCGCCCGCAACGCCCCGGCGGCGAGGGAGTCCGAAACGGCAAACACCGCATCGGGCTGCTCGTTTTGCGACAGCAGCTGCTCCATCGCCCGTTTACCAGCCGCCGCGCTAAGATCCTGCGCGTAGGTCACCTGCTGATACGCCAGACCATGCACGTGCAGCACGCTTTTATAGCCACGCTCGCGCAGGCGGGCATAGCGATAGCTCAGGTCGTGATTAATGAGCGCAATGCGGCGGCGGCCGCTGTCGGCCAGCCGGGACACCGCCCCCTGAGCCGCCTCGACGTCGTTAATCCCGACGCAGGAGATGCTGCCGGTGTCGGCATACTCCGCGCACTGCACCCAGGGCGCATCGCCAATCATGGTGGTCAGCTCCGGCAGGCTGGAGAGCGCGTTCATGGTAATAATGCCGTCGACCATTTTGCCGGAGAGCAGCTGCAGGCCCGAGGTCGAGCGAGCCAGGTCCGACCCGGAATTACACAGCAGAATGCGGTAGCCATTCTTCTCCGCCTCTTCTTCTATCCCTTTCACCACCTCGGCGCAAAAGGGGTTGGCAATATTGGAGACCATCACCAGGATCATATTGCTGCGGGCGGTTCGCAGCTGACGCGCCAGCAGGTTCGGCTGATAGTTGCTCTCTTTGATCGCCTGCAGCACGCGCTCACGGTTTTTGGCTTTTACCGTATCGCTGTTGTTCAGCACCCGCGACACCGTGGCCACCGAGACGCCGGCCAGACGAGCAATTTTCTGAATAGACATAAACCCTGCACTTCCTGCGGTAGAGGTGGATCCTGCAGGCTATCATAAATGACCTCTGGTCAGCCTGCCAGCCTGGCGCGAAAGCGCGGGAACGCGCGAGAAAACTATTAAAAATCAGGGCTTCTCTCCCACGCCGTTAACGCGCATCCTTTTGCCGTTCCACCCGGTTCGCGCTCTGGCGACAGCCCCCCTGGCGCCCTATTTCTTCGTTTATGATTAAGGATGATATCTCCATGAGGCTCTCCACCGCGGTTCTCGCCCTCAGCTGTGCCCTGGCAACAATCACCGGCTGCACCTCGTCAAAATCGTCACCGGAACGCCACGCTTACGCGTTTGTCGCCCACCGCTCCGATTTTGTCGGCGGTAATTTCACCGTCAACCGCCAGGAAAATTACCGTTTAAACCTGCCGACCTTCACGGCAATGTACGCCCGCGGCCAGCAGGATAAAGCCGCTGGCATGAGCGAAAGCGACGCCCGCCGCACCGCCGAGGCCATCAAACAGCAGGCGGCGCAGGGCACCCGCACCGAACACGCCTTTACCGGCAATGCCAGCGACAAATGGGATAATGCGATGGAAAATAAAGATGCCGTCCTGTTCGGCAACGAGCTCTCCGGTGCCTATCTCGACGGCTATCTTGGGGTGAAATAATCCTGCGCCCCGCCTGCGCTCAGCGTTCGACGCTGACCCAGCGCTGTTCCTGATGGCTTTTGACGATCGCCTCGATGATGTACATCACATCGGCGCCGTCGTCGAACGCGGCGAAGCGCCGGGCCCCGGCCTCCGGCATCCTTCCGGCACGTACCGCCTGATAAAATTGCCCCATCATATTCTTGAAGGCATCCGGCCAGCCCTCAATATGGCCGCCGGGGTAATGGGCGCTGGCGGCGGCCTCCGGCCGCAGCAGGCTCGGGTCGTCGCTGAGCAGGCGATCCGGCTGCTCGCGGTGGCCGATCCACAGCCGCTGGGGCACTTCCTGATCCCAGGCCAGAGAACAGAGGCTGCCATTAATCTCCACCGCCAGACGGTTTTTCCGCCCGGCGCTCACCTGGGAGACCATAAAGCTGCCCTTGCTGCCATCGTCAAAACGCAACAGCACCGAGCCAAAGTCCTCAGTATCGACAGGCCGGGTTTCATATGCCTGCGCCTCGTGAACGGCGCTGAAGGTCGCTTTGCCATCGACTGGCGCTTTACGCGTCGGCCAGACGATAGACAGATCCGCCATCACCTCGACAATCCGCCGACCGGTCATAAACTGCACGGTATCGCACCAGTGGGAGCCGATGTCGGCCACCGTCCGCGACGCGCCGCCCTGCGCCGAATCGACCCGCCAGTTGTAGTCGGTCTCCAGCAGCATCCAGTCCTGTAAATAGCTGCCGTGCGCGGCGAAGATTCTGCCAACATCGCCATGGCGGATCATCGCCGCCGCCTGCTGGACCATGGCGAACTGGCGATAGACGAAGCTGACGCCATGCACCACGCCGGCCCGGGCGGCAAGCGCCACCAGCTCCCGCGCCTCCTCCGCCGTCATACACAGCGGCTTTTCGGAGAAGACGTGCAGCCCGGCGGCGAGGATCTGCCGGTTAATCTGGGCATGCAGATGGTTCGGGGTACAGTTATGCACCACCTGCAGCCCCGGATGGGCCAGCAGCGCCTCCACGCTGTCGTAGGCATGGGCAATGTTCAGCGCCCGCGCCTTGCGCTGCGCCGCCTCAAGGCGGCTGTCGCATAGCGCCACGACCTCGACATCTCCCAGACGCCGCAGCGCCTCCAGATGTGCCGGACCAATAAACCCTGCCCCGATAATCGCGACCTGAATCATATTATTCCCTCCCGCCGGCGGCAAAGTCATCGAAGGCCCGTCCGGCAACGGGAATGATATGGCGGCGGATAAACTCGCTGCCCTCGCGCGCGCCGGTCTCGGCATCCTTCAGGCAGCACTCCCACTCCAGCACCGCCCAGCCGTCAAAATCATATTCGGTCAGCTTACTGAACACCCCTTTGAAGTCGATCTGCCCGTCGCCGGGAGAGCGGAAACGCCCGGCCCGCTGCTGCCAGGGCTGGTATCCGCCGTAGACGCCATTGCGCCCGTTGCGGCGAAATTCGGCGTCCTTGACGTGAAAGGCTTTAATACGCGAGTGATAGATATCGATATAGGTCAGATAGTCCATTTGCTGCAGATGCAGGTGGCTCGGGTCATAGAGCATATTGCAGCGCGGATGGTTATCCACCCGCGCGAGAAAACGCTCAAAGGTCACGCCATCGTGCAGATCTTCGCCGGGGTGGATCTCATAGCAGACATCGACGCCCTGTTCGTCGAAGTGGTCCAGCAGCGGGCGCCAGCGCCGGGCCAGCTCGGCAAAGGCCTCATCCAGAAGCGGCTGATTGTGCGGCGGCCACGGGTAAAAAAAGGGCCATGCCAGCGCCCCGGAAAAGGTCGCGTGCGCCTTCAGCCCCAGGCGGCCGGAGGCCACCGCCGCCTGCTGCACTTTCTCCACCGCCCAGCGCTGGCGCGCCTGCGGATCGCCATGCAGCGCCGCTGGGGCGAAGGCGTCAAACGCCGCGTCATACGCCGGATGCACCGCCACCAGCTGTCCTTCAAGGTGAGTGGACAGCTCGCTAATTACCAACCCATGCTCCGCCAGGATGCCGCGGACTTCGTCACAGTAGGTCTGGCTCGCCGCCGCTCGCTCGACATCAAAAATCGCCGGGTGGTTGCAGGGGATCTGCAATGCCCGGTATCCCAGGCCGGCGGCCCACTGCGCCACCCCCGCCAGGGTGTTAAACGGCGCCTGCGGGCCGATAAACTGCGCCAGAAAAATGCCCGGTCCCTTAATCGTTTTCATACCCCCTCCTGTAAAATTAGTGCGGCTCTTTCTCGTTGTACTGGAAAGAGAAAAGGAAAATCAGGGCGATAACCGCGGCGGCCACCGCCGGGATCCACCAGAAGGTCACCCAGGCCTGCGGCACGCTCTGGCCGGCCACCAGATGGTTATACAGCGTGCCGGAGATCTGCGAGCCCAGCAGCATGCCGATCCCGTAGGTGAACATCACAATCATGCTCTGCGCCTGGCCTTTGACCTTCTCGCCCGCCACGCGGTCGGTGTAGATAAAGCCGACGACAAAGAAAAAGTCATAGCATACGCCGTGCAGCAAAATGCCCATATAAAGCAGGAAACGCCCCTCTTCGCTGACCCCGAGGGCAAAAAAGGCGTAGCGGACAAACCACGCCACCATGCCGATGAGCAGCATGTATTTCACCCCGAGGCGGCGGAACAGCAACGGAATGATCAGCATAAAGACGATCTCCGACATCTGGCCAAACGACATCGCGGTGCTGACATCCTTGACGCCGGCATCCGCCAGATACGACGCGGTATAGGCGTAATAAGTGCCTAACGGCACGGAAATTAAGGTGGCGCAGAGGGAAAAAATCAGGAAGTGACGGGTTTTCAGCAGCGCGAAGGCGTCCGCACACAGCAGATCGCGAAACTGAACCGGCATGCCTTTGGCCGGCGCCGGGGTATGGGGCAGCGTCAGGCTGTAAATCGCCAGCGCGACCGAACAGAGTGCCGCCAGGGTGAAGATGCCGGTGGTATCAGAGATACCGGTCACCCCGATGCAGATCCCGGCGATAATCCAGCCGATGGTGCCGAACACGCGGACCACCGGGAAGGTTTTATCGACATTGGCCAGGCTGTGGAACGCAATATTGTTGGTCAGCGCCAGGGTCGGCATATAGCACAGCGTATAGCCGAACAGCAGGCCAATCAGCAGCGCGCCGTTCTGCGCCACCAGTGCCTGGGGGACAAACCACAGGATTGCCGCCCCGGCGAGATGCATCACCGCCATCACCTTCTGCGAGGCGAAAAAGCGATCCACCAGCATTCCCAGCACAAAGGGGGACAGGATGGAGGCGATCGGCCCGGCGGAGAACGCATCGCCGATCAGCAGTGACATCTCATAGCGGGTCATCACCAGCCCCAGGGTCACCGACCAGCTGCCCCAGATAAAGAACTGCATAAACATCATTAACGACAGCCGCGGCACCAGAAAACGGTGGCTCACGCGGGCACTTGCCTGACCTTCGGTTGTGGTGATCATGTTGCTTGCCCTCAAAAAGTAATCGATTACAAAATCGCTCAAGACAAAAGTAATCGATTACAAAAAGAAGATCGCCAGGCAAATTCCCCACCTGCGAAGAAGATCACAATAAAAAGGCAGGCAGCCCCGCCGGACGGCGGGGCGTCTCGCTTACGCCGGGCGGCGCAGCAGTTTGAAGGCGATAAACAGGAACAGGATCCACACCGGCAGCAGGATCGCCGACAGGCGCATCCCATCAATGGTGCACATCAGCACCAGGATCAGCCCAAGAAAAGCAATGCAGAAGTAGTTGCTGGCGGGCGCCAGCAGCGCTTTGAACTTCGATTCACGCCCTTTGCGGCGCTGGGCGGCGCGGAACTTCAGGTGCGCCATACAGATCATGATCCAGTTCAGGAGCAGCGTCGCCACCACCAGGGCCATCAGCAGCCCCAGCGCTTCATGCGGCAGCAGGTAGTTCAGCACCACCACCAGCGAAGTGATAATTCCGGAGAGCAGCAGAGAGTTCACCGGCACGCCGCGTTTGCTGACGCGGGCGAGGAACGTCGGCGCATTGCCCTGCACCGACAGGCCGAACAACATCCGGCTGTTGGAGTACACGCCGCTGTTATAGACCGACAGCGAGGCCACCAGAATGACGAAGTTCAGCGCGGACGCCACCATGTTGCTGTCGAGATGATGGAAAATCATCACAAACGGGCTGCTGTCGGATTTGATCTCCACCCACGGGTAGAGCGCCAGCAGCACCACCAGCGAACCGATATAGAACAGCAGGATACGATAAACCACTTGGTTCACCGCTTTCGGGATGCTCTTTTCCGGGTTTTGCGCTTCGGCGGCGGTGATGCCGATAAGCTCCAGCCCGCCGAAGGAGAACATAATCACCGCCAGCGACAGAATAAGACCGTGCCAGCCGGTGGCGAGGAAGCCGCCGTGTTTCCACAGGTTGTCGAACCCGGCTTTGCTGCCGCCGTGGCCGCCAAACAGCATCCACAGGCCAAAGGCGATCATGCCGATAATCGCCAGCACCTTAATCAGCGCGAACCAGAACTCCGCTTCGCCATACAGACGGACGTTGACGAGATTGACGGCGTTAATAATGAGGAAGAAGGCCGCCGCCCAGACCCAGGTCGGGACGTCGGGCAGCCAGTACTGCATATAGATCCCGGCGGCGGTCAGCTCTGCCATCCCTACCAGCACGAACATCACCCAGTAGTTCCAGCCGGACAGGAAGCCGGCGAACGGGCCCCAGTATTTGTAGGCAAAGTGGGCAAAGGAGCCGGATACTGGCTCTTCCACCACCATTTCGCCCAGCTGGCGCATGATCAGAAAAGCGACTATCCCGGCCACGGCGTAGCCCAGCAAGACCGCCGGTCCGGCCATCTGGATAGCGGGACCAATACCGAGAAACAGGCCGGTGCCAATCGCGCCGCCAAGGGCGATAAGTTGAATATGTCGGTTCTGTAAACCGCGATGAAGCGTCGGGCCGCTCTCTTCTACGGCATCCGACGACGTTGACGCGTCTTTCACGTCGTTCCCCTGTGTGTTTTTGCGAAGGGGCACCTTTTATCACTTAGGGGGAATTGTCGCAAGTTGCATGGGGCTATGGCGCGGACAGGGGCGGCCAGATTAACCACCGCTCGCATGGACCCAGGCCAGGCAAGGCGTCGCCGCCGCCCGGCACATACGCGGCTGTGCACCCGCTATCCTTGCCCGGTGGCGCTATGCTTACCGGGCCTGGGAGGTGGGCGCCTGTCGCCCGGCCAGGGCTGCCTCCACCGACAAAACTTAATAGCGCACCATCACCGACTTCAGCTCCGTGTAGTCATCAATAAACGCGCTGCCGAATTCGCGCCCGATACCCGAGCCCTTCATGCCGCCAAACGGTACCGCCGGGTCGAGGAAGGTATGCATATTGACCCACACGATGCCGGCGTCAATCGCCTCCGAGTAGCGTAGCGCCTGACGAATATTATCGGACCAGACGCTGGCCGCCAGGCCATATGGCGACGCATTGATCTGCGCCAGCGCCTCTTCTTCACTGCGATAGCCGATGAAGCTGCACACCGGACCGAAGGTCTCTTCGCGCATCAGGGTGCTCTCTTCGCTGCGGACTTTGACCGCGGTCGGCTGCAGGAAATAGCCCTCGCCGGGCAGCGCTTCACCGCCGCAAACAATGGTATCCCCCTCGTCGCGCGCGATCTGGATCAGTTTGAGCACTTTCTCGTATTGCTGACGGTTGGCCAGCGGCCCCATCAGCGTCTGTTCATCCAGCGGCGAGCCGGGCGCGAAGGCGCTGAGTCTTTCTTTCAGCAGCGCCAGCACTGCATCCAGTTTGCCCTGCGGCAGATAAAAGCGCTCCGCGGCGGCGCAAATCTGCCCCTGATTCAGGTAGCCGGCTTCAATAATGCCGTTGACCATCGCCTCCGGCGTCAGGTCATCCAGGAACAGCGCGGCGTTTTTGCCCCCCAGCTCAAGGGTCACCCGTTTACCGGAAGCGCTGGCCGACTGCTGGACTTTTTCACCGGTGGCCACCGAGCCGGTGAAGCTCACCTTGGCGCAGGCCGGATGCGTAATCAGCCGCTGGGCAATCTCGCCGCCGGCGCCGTTGACCACGTTAATCACCCCATCCGGGATACCCACCGCTTTTGCCAGCTCCGCCACGCGCAGCAGCGTCAGCGGGGTATATTCGCTCGGTTTGAGGACGATGGTGCAGCCGCAGACCAGGGCCGCCGCCAGCTTCCAGATGGCAATCATGATGGAGAAGTTCCACGGCACAATACCGACCACCACCCCCAGCGGCTGGCGGCGGGTAAACGCGGTATATTTCTCACCGTTCATGGAGGGGAGCGACACATCCAGCGTCTCGCCCGTCACCTTCCCCGCCCAGCCGGCGAAGTAGCGCAAAAACGCCACCGATTGATCCAGCTCCAACATCCGCGCCAGCATGATGGTCTTGCCGGAGCAGAGACTTTCCAGCTGCGCCAGCGCTTCGCGATGCTCAGCCAGGGCATCCGCCAGCTTCAACAGCAGCGTACCGCGCGCCAGCGTCGGCATCTCGCGCCACTGACTGAACGCCTGGCGGGCACTTTCCATGGCGCGATCCGCCTGATCCACATCCGCTGCCGTCACCTCAGCAATTGCCTGACCGGTGGCCGGGTTAATCACCGCGAACGGCGCGCCGTGGCCTGCCGCCCGCTCTCCGGCGATGAACTGCCCGTGCGGCTGGCGTAAAAAGGCGGTCACTTCCGCCAGTAAGGTTATCTCGCTCATCGTCAGCACCCGTTTTTTCAGCAAAGTTGGCCTATCACAGCACGGTTGCTCTGCGCCGCCCATCGTTCTAAAGAACGTCATTCTTTCGGACGATATTCAACGCCCACATGGCGTGCTGTGATGAGGACCTTGAGCCAGGCAAGACCACAGGGTAACGCGATGAACATTAAAATCGATGCGCTGAACTACTACGGCGCGACGAAGAAATACCACCTCCATTTTCCGGCGCTACGGGAAGATATTGAAGCCGATGTGGTGATTATCGGCGGCGGCTTCTCCGGCATTAATACCGCGCTGGAGCTGGCGGAACAGGGCATCACCAACGTGGTGGTACTGGAAGCACGCCATCTCGGCTACGGCGGTACCGGGCGCAACGGCGGCCAGGTGATGGCCGGTATCGGTCACGATATCGAAGCGGTAAAAAAGCACGTTGGCAAAGAGGGGCTGGAGACGCTGTTTAAAATTTCCAATCTCGGCGCGGGCATCATTCGCGAACGCATCCGCAAATACCATATCGACGCCGATTTCGTCCCCGGCTACGGCTATCTTGCCTATAACCAGCGGCAGCTCAAAACGCTGCGCCAGTGGGAGAAAGAGTTTAAGGCCGCCACCCCGGATGAAGATATCGAGCTGTATACCGGCAAAGAGGTGCAGCAGGTGGTTGGCTCCGAGGTTTACTGCGGCGCGCTGAAACATATGGGCGGCGGGCAGATCCACTCGTTGAATATGCTGCTCGGTTCGGCGCAGGCTGCCCATTCGCTGGGGGTGAAGATTTTTGAATCCTCGCCCGTGGTGGAGGTGAATTACGGCAAACAGGTGCGGGTACGCACCGCGATGGGCAGCGTGAAAGCCGCCAAACTACTGTGGGCCTGCGACAGCTTCCTCAATAATATGGAGCCGGAGATCTACAACAAGACGCTGGTGACCTACTCCTATCAGGTGTCAACGGAGCCCCTTTCCGATGAACTGATCGAGCGCATCAGCCCACTGCGCGGCGCCTTCAGCGATATTCGCCCGGTGATTAACTACTACCGCGTCACCCGGGAAAATCGCCTGCTGTTCGGCAGCGCGACTCGCTTCGTGGAATATACGCCGAATGATTTCGCCGCCTGGAATCGCACGCTGCTGGCGGAGGTCTTTCCCTATCTGAAGGATGTGAAGATCGATTTCGCCTGGGGCGGGCCGATGGCCTGTAGCGCCAACCTGTTCCCGCAGATCGGCACCCTACGCGATCACAACAACGTTTTTTACGTCCAGGGGTACTCCGGCTTCGGCGTCACCCCGTCACACATCGTGTGCAAAATCCTCGCCGAAGGGATCAATGGCGGTTCCGACCGCTATCGCCTGCTGAGCAGCATCCCCCACGCGACCATCCACGGCCGTGACAGCCTGCGCTTGCTATTAGTCACTGCCGGAAAATTGATGCATCAAACCGCCGGTTTCTGGAAAGGCCGGAGTTAACAAGGAGAACGCTATGCACGCTTTTAAACTTAAACACCCGGTACCTGACCTGCAGCCGATCGGCAGCGTCAGCCTGCTCGGCGCGACGCCGACCGCGGGAGACCCGCAGGTGGCCGGGGCGATGATCTACGGCGAGCCGCAGGACGCCTTTACCTGCGGACTGTTTTCGTCCACTGAGGGGAGCTTTACCATGACCTATCCGTTTACCGAGCACGCTACCGTGCTGGAAGGCGAAGTGGAGTTGACCGTCGCCGGCGGCGAGCCACAGCGCTTTACGCCGGGCGACAGCTGGTTTGTCAAACAGGGTACCGAAGTGGAGTGGAAAATCCTGACACCGCGCTTTGTGAAGCACTACCTGGCGAACGTCGAGACGCGCTAACAAACTGATAATGCCCGGTGGCGCTGCGCTTGCACGGGCCTGGAGGACGAATGCCGTCGGTAGGCCGGGTAAGGCGCAGCCGCCATCCGGCAGAAATACGCGCAACGTGGCAAGACGGATGGCCCCGGTTTTCGGGGTCATGTTGTTTATCCACCGCGACATTCATCGACTGCGTCACAGAATCATGCGCCGCCCTCCACCTTCCGGACGATATTCATTGAGCAGGATGCCCGCCTAAATTATGACTATCCGGGAGTGGCGCTGGCTATTCCCTGCCCTACCCCATTATTGTGCAGAGGTTGACTATGTTTAGTAACAGACTCGCCAGCCATCTTGAGCGCGGCGTCGTCGGCTTCCCGACCACCCTCGCCAGCTCCGTCGGGCTGATCATGGCCAGCCCGGTGATCCTGACGGTCACCAGCGGCTTCGGCATGGGCGGCGATACCTTCGCGCTGGCGGTGCTGCTGGCCTTTATTATGATGCAGGCGCAGGTCACCACCTTTGCCGAGGCGGCGACGCTCATTCCTACCACCGGTTCGGTGTACGACTATATCTCCTGCGGCATGGGCCGCTTCTTCGCCATCACCGGCGCGCTGTGTGCCTATCTGATCGTCCATATTTTCGCCGGGACGGCGGAGACGATCCTGGCGGGCATTATGGCGCTGGTGAACTTCGAATCGATCAACGCTCAGATGGCCGCCCACCAGAACACCTGGATGGTGGGTGTCGGCATGGTGGTGATTTTCGGCTTGCTCAACGCCATCGGCGTGGAAATCTTCGGCAAGGTCGAAGTGGTGCTGACCTTCGGCATGTGGACCACACTGACTATTTTCGGCCTGTGTGGCATTTTTATGGCGCCGGTGACTCATCTTTCCGGCTGGTTCGGCACGCCGCTGAACATCAGCGATATCAACGGTCTGTTCGGCTATATCGGCATGGCGATGTTTATGTTCGTCGGCTGCGAACTGGTGACGCCGATGGCGCCGGAGATCAAACAGGCCCACCGCACGATTCCGCGGGCGATGGCGCTGGGCCTGCTGGGGGTCGCCAGCTGCATGTTTATCTACGGCGCGGCGATCAACCGCCAGGTGGAGAATACCGTGCTCGACGCGGCCAACAACGTCCATCTGCTGGATACACCGATGGCGATCCCGGCCTTCGCCGAACGGGTGATGGGCCACGCCGGCCAGTACTGGCTGGGGGTCGGGCTGCTGCTGGCCGGCTGCGCCACCATCAATACGCTGATGGCCGCCGTGCCGCGCATTATCTACGGCATGGCGCTGGACGGCGCGCTGCCCCGCTTCCTGACCTGGCTGCATCCGCGCTTTAAAACGCCGGTGATCGCCATTGCCATCGGGGTGGCGATCCCCTGCCTGCACGCCTGGTATCTGAACGGCGATCTCGACCGCATCGTGCCGCTGATCCTCGCCGCGGTCTGCGCCTGGGGCGTCGCCTATCTGCTGGTGACCCTGTCGGTGGTGTTGCTACGTATCCGCCGCCCGGACCTGCCGCGCGCCTACCGCTCGCCGTGGTTCCCGCTGCCGCAGATTATCTCCAGCGTCGGGATCATCATCGCTATCGTCAATATCACGCCGCCGGGGATGGACAGCCGCCAGGTGCTGGTGCCGTTCGGCATTATGCTCGGTCTGACCGCCGCCTACGCCCTGTTCTGGACGGTGTGTGTGCAGCGCGTCAATCCGTTCAAGCCGCTGGTAGTGGAAGAGGTGGTTGAGCGCGCCATCAGCAACTACGAAAAACAGACCCGCGGGGAGATGACGCCAGATGTCCTCCGTCCCCTGGTTTGAGACGCCGTTAATGAACGCGGTGCAGCGCGATCTGGCGGGCTGGCCGTGCGAAAAGCTGAGCGAGCGCAGCGCATTGCTGCGGTTGAACGACGCCACCGCCATTACCTTCAGCGTGCGTCAGAAGCGGCTGTTTATGGCCAGCATTCACAGCTGCGAGTTTGTCGTCGAGGGGCCGGTGACCCGGCCCGCTCGCGGTAAAATTCGTGCCCATCAATCCGGCTGGTGGAAACGCCAGCCGATCCGCTTTATCGGCGGCAAAGGCAGCGAGGAACTCGCCGGCTATCTCAACGGTTTTCCCAGTCTCCAGCAAACCTTAAGTGAGCTGGACTACCGCCGCTTTTCGCTGACTTTCGGCGATAACCGCTGGCGCTGCTGCATTGAGCCGTGGGCCGCCAGCGAGGTGGTCTGCAAGATGCCGCCGCTGCGCCGTTATCTGAAGCTGGAAGCGCAGCAGCGGATGCTGCTGCTCAGCGTGCTGGCGATGGTTAATCAGGCGGTAAGCCAGTGGATGCATGAGTGAACCGAATGCCCGCGCGATCACGCGCCGATCAGGCTCTCAAGGGGGATGCCGAACTGCGCATGAAGTCGGCGAATCAGGCGCTGGCTCATTATCAAAAAAAGTTCAACGGCGCTTAGCGCGGCTTCGTAATCTTGTTCAGTGCGGATAGGCTTAACATTCATCATTTACGTCCTCTCAATCGTCTCAGCGTTTATCACGTCATATTCCTTATGCGTCCCGATAAACTTAACGAACATCCATCCCCGCAGATAAGCAACGGCTACGGTTAACCGGTCATCATTTCCCTTAATGTTGAATACCACCCGTTTATTTAAGGTTTTCACTGAGATTATCTTCATGTGCAGAGACCAGTCCCATTTCGGGACTAAGTAAAGAAAAAGTCCCGTACCGGGACTTTAGGGATCAACGTATCAGGAAAACGCCGTGCTGCCACGGCGCGCGCGGGATGCGAAAGTCAGATCACAGATGCAGCGTGCGCTGAGCGGCCGGCATCCAGGTTCGGGAAACCAGTTCGGTACGATTGACGACTTCGGTCTTGGCGAAAATGTTGCGCAGGTGCGTTTTTACCGTCGAGAGCGAGATATCCAGCTGGCGGGCAATCAGCTTATTGCTGGCACCTTCGCGCACCATGCCGACGATTTCCCGCTCTTTCGCCGTCAGGATGACGGGCAGGTCATCTTCTTCCTGCAGACAGTCGCGAATGGCCAGCTCCACCAGCGGCAGCACCGCCTGAGCCCGCTGGCGCTCTTCGCTGGAGAAAGGCACGTCACGCATCAGCGAGATACCGGCGATGATCCGCCGCTCGCGGCGAATAAAGATCTCGGTCATGTCGCGCACGTTATTCGGCAACATAAATTCATGATAGTAATGGCGGTTGCGGTCGCAGAGCCGCGGCGTCATCGCCGCCACGGTGGTGTTCTGGTGGCTAAAGTGCGACGGCAGAAGCGGATCCAGCGGCTGGAAGTTTTCCAGATATTGTTGATGCGTATTATCAGAAATATTATGCAATATATAGTTTTCGGGTTTTAAGCGATTATTTACTCGATAAAAAACCGCGGAAGTCAGTGGAATTAACTGGGATATAGTCTGTAAACAACGGGCTATTATCGCATCATTACGGCTGGCTTTTAACAAAGCAGACATGATAGGGCCTCCCCGTCGAGATGATGGTACGTGACACATGAATAACTACCGATGAATGAAGCATACATTTCACATTTAAGTAACACAATCATTAACATATTAACAATGTGATAGCCGTTACAAAATCTTAATCAATGCATTGTTATATATAGCATTTAAAAAATGCGCTTGCCATGCTTTACCGTGGATGCGTTAAAACATAAACAAAAAATATTAACACCCTAACTACATTCCATTGGCGATAAAAAAAAGCTATCCCATACACCTCTCTCTCTCATCCTTAAGAACGATGGATTTCTGTTTTTTTTCACTTATACCCTTAACAGGATGCCCATTAACTTTCGCCGCGGCGTAATCCTGTGATGACGCCTGGCCTGCTGTTGCCAAAATAATGTGAGCAGCCCCCTTTGAGCGGGCGCCATTAGCCGCCCGGCTATCGTTCTTCCGGGCGATAGCCGGGACCTGGCGCGCTTTTTAAGGTAATCGGAAATCCCATTACAGGAGAGTGCCGATGGCGAGAGTCGTGGTAATTACCGGCGGTGGAACCGGAATTGGCGCCGCCTGCGCGCGGCTGATGTGCGCCGCGGGCGACCGGGTGTTTATTACCGGGCGGCGCGAAGCGCCATTGCAGGCTGTCGCCGATGAGACCGGCGCCACGGCGCTGGTGGGCGATGCCGCCGACGGCGAGGTCTGGCGTCAGCGACTGCTGCCGGCCATCCTCGACCAGGCTGGCGGGATCGACGTGCTGATCTGCAGCGCCGGCGGGATGGGCAACAGCCCCGCTGCCGAGACCAGCGACAGCCAGTGGCGCGAGGCGCTGGACGGCAATCTCACCAGCGCGTTCGCCAGCGTTCGCGCCTGTCTGCCTTCGCTGATTGCCCGTCGCGGCAATGTGCTGTTTGTCGCCTCCATCGCCTCGCTGGCTGCCGGGCCGCAGGCCTGCGGCTACGTCACCGCTAAACACGCCTTAATCGGTCTGATGCGCTCCGTGGCTCGCGATTACGGCCCACAGGGGGTACGCGCCAATGCTATCTGTCCCGGCTGGGTTACGACGCCGATGGCGGATGAAGAGATGCTCCCGCTGATACAGGCGGAAGGGCTATCGCTGACGGAGGCTTATCAGCGGGTCTGTCGCGAGGTTCCGCTGCGCCGCCCCGCCAGCCCCGAGGAGATAGCCGAGGCCTGTCAGTTTCTCTGTTCGCCGCAGGCCGCCATCATCAGCGGCGCCACGCTGGTCGCCGATGGCGGCGCCAGTATCGTCGATGTTCCCACTCTGGCGTTTGCCTAACGCCCTACTCTGCTCAGGAGCCCACATGACTTCAGAAGCCGTATTTATCCAGGTCGGCGCGCTGGCCGATGGTTTTGCCCCGCACGGCAACCTGCTGGCTACCGCCAGCCTGCCCGCAGGCGAAACCTTTACCTTTTATGTCGCTGGCAGTAAGCCGCAGCAGTTGGTTATCGAAGATGACCAGACGCTCAGCTGGAACGGCAAGCGCGCCCCCTGGCGAGCAACCGCCCTGCGCCCCGATATTCTGTTCATCGACTTCCTTGACCCGGAGCACGATAACGCCAGCATCAGCGCGGTATGCAACCTGACGCAGCGCAATGCCACCCTGGTCTACGGCCAGCTGCCGGACGAAGCCGCCGCGCGGCTGGACGCCTTCAGCCGGGTGGAGCAAGGCCTGCCGCTAACCGCGGTAGAGGCACGGTTTGTTTTTGCCCGCCTGGATGAGCAGCCGGGGCCGCTGCCAGGCTTTACCACTGCGTTGGTCGGGATGCGTAATCAGTACACCTACAGTCCGACCGAGCGTTATGAGCATATTTATCTCAACGATAATTTTTACGCCTGGCAATGTCTGGATGGCGTGGAAAAGGGGCTGGCGGATGTCGATCGCTGCCACTATGTGCAGGTGGCGGAGGAGCTCTATCTGTTCGTCTGGCGGGAGAAAATCATTCCCACACTGGGGGTGATCCTGATCGATCTGCAGCAGATGCGCACCGACGGTAAGATCATGGGCTATCAGGGCAGCGATTTTGGCGCCTTGAGTAATTTCCCGGTCGGCGCGAGCGCGAAGATCCTCAACGTCACCCGCCATCAGGAATAAAGGGGCGTCGCCGGGCACGCTTTCAGGCACCACACCCGTCATTTCGCCGGGTGGCGGCTGACGCCTTACCCGGCCTACCGGGGCCTCTCACAGGAGCACACCGCGTAGGCCCGGTAAGCGCAGCACCACCGGGCGATGGCATTAGGCACGGAGCCGCTTTAGTGCCGGGTGGCGGCTACGCCTTACCCGGCCTACCGGGGCCTCTCACAGGAGCACACCGCGTAGGCCCGGTAAGCGCAGCGCCACCGGGCGATGGCATCAGGCACGGAGCCGCTTTATTGCCCTTCTCCCTCTCCCCGCCGGGGAGAGGGGTTGACTCAGGCGCTGGCGCTGTCCAGTCGCGCCACTTGCTCCGCGCTCAGGCTCAGCGCCGCCGCGCGGGCAAAACTCTCCACCTGAGCCACGCTGGTGGCGCTGGCGATCGGCGCGGTCACGCCTTCGCGGCCGATCAGCCACGCCAGCGCCACCTCTGCCGGTTTCACGCCCTGCTCGTCCGCGACCGCCACCAGGGTATCGATAATCCGCATCCCGCGTGGATTCAGATACTTACCAATCCCGCTTCCGCGCTGGCTCTGCGCCAGATCCGACGGCTGGCGGTACTTACCGGTTAAGAACCCAGAGGCCAGGCTGTAGTAGGTCACCACCCCGATATCGCGGCTGACGCAGAGATCGCACAGCGCGCCTTCAAACGCGGAGCGGTGGTAGAGGTTATATTCTGGCTGCAGCACCTGCCAGGCAGGCAAGCCGCCTTTACGCGCTACCTCCAGCGCCCCCGCCAGCTGCATCGCATCCAGGTTAGAGGCCCCCATCGCGCGGATTTTCCCGGCCTGCTGCAGGCTGTGGAAAGCCTCCAGCGTTTCCGCCACCGGGGTTTGCGGATCCGGCCAGTGGGAGAAATAGAGGTCAATATAGTCGGTATTAAGGCGGCGCAGGGAGTCGTCTACCGCCTGTTGGATCCAGGCTTTGCTGAGCCCTTTATGGCCGGGGAGGCCTAAATCGGAGCCGACTTTGGTGAAGATTTTGACCTTATCACGCATGCCGGGGCGCGCCTGCAGCCAGCGGCCGATGATGGTTTCGGATTCGCCGCCCTGGTTGCCTTCCGCCCAGCGGGAATAAACATCCGCCGTATCGATAGCGTCAAATCCGTGGTCAACAAAAGCATCAAGAAGAGCAAAACTGGTTTTTTCATCGATGGTCCAGCCAAAGACGTTGCCGCCAAAGACTAATGGGGCGATGGAAAATCCGGTTTTGCCCAAGGGACGTGTCATCATGCCGAGTACTCCTTAGCTTATATTCTGCTTCCCTCAGGTAACCGCAGGGGTCAGGAGAGGAGGTGATTGGATAATCAGAAAAGGAATCTTACGGCGGGCGCTCCACGCCCGCAGGTACACTCAGACATTATGTCCCGGAATAAACATCAAAGCTAAAATATTTGCCGGCTAATTTTTTATAGGTGCCGTCGGCAAGAATCTTCGCAATCGCGCCGTTAATTTCCTGACGCAGTGCCTCATCGTCTTTACGCAAGCCGATCGCCGCCCCGGCGCCAAACAGCGTATCGTCCTGCAGATGGCCGCCGACAAAGGCAAATTCCTTACCCTGCGGCTGCTGCAGGAAGCTGTAGTCGGCCATCATCCCGGAGAGCACCGCGCCGTCGATGCGCCCGGACTCCAGGTCACGCACCACGCTATCGGCCCCCTGGTAGGCCACAATGTTAATCCCCTGCGGCCGCCAGTGCTGGTTAACATAAGTTTCCTGCGCCGATCCCTGCTCCACGCCGATGGTTTTGCCCTTCAGCTGTTCCGGCGTATTGCCCTGCAGGGTATTTTTACGCGCCACGAGGAACACCGGCCCGTTATATAGCTTGTCGCTAAAGGCAATCTGCTCTTTGCGCTTCTCGGTCATGTACATCCCGGAAAGGATCGCGTCGAATTTACGCGCCTTCAGCGCCGGGATTATGCCGTCGAAATTGCTTTCCACCCACACGCATTTCGCCTGCAACTGCTGGCAAATGGCGTTGCCTAAATCGATATCAAACCCCGCCAGCTTGCCCTGCGGATCTTTCCATTCAAACGGCGCGAAAGTCGGGTCGACGCCGAAGCGGATCTCCTTTCCCCCTTCGGCCAGCGCCGACGTCGACGCCATTAATGCCAGCCATAGCAACAGTGATTTTTTCATTCGCGTTCTTCTCCTGAGATTAGCGACAGTGCTTTTCCACCAGGCGGGCGAACAGCGTCGCGCCGGTGGTGATAATGTCATCGTTAAAGTCGTAGCCGGGGTTGTGCACCATGCAACCGCCCTTCTCCCCTTTCTCACCGTTGCCGAGCAGGAAGTAGCTGCCCGGGCGTTCGCGCAGCATAAAGGCGAAATCCTCGCTGGCGTTCATCGGCGAGACCGACTCCAGAACCCCCTCGCGGCCAAACACCTCCAGCGCCAGCGCCCGGGCGAAATCGGTCTCTTCGGGACTGTTGGTCAATACCGGGTAGGAGTCGTACACCTCCACTACGCTGCTGGCGCCATAGCTTTTGGCGGTAAATTCAGCGAGCTCGTGAATACGCTTGATCAGCAGGTCGCGAATGTCCGGCTTCATCGCCCGCACGCTCAGCTCCATCACCACGCTCTCCGGAATGACGTTGGAGGCGATACCAGCCTGGAAGGTGCCGACGCTGACCACTGCCGTTTCCCCCGGCGGCACGTTGCGCGCCACGATGCTCTGCAGGGCCATCACCAGCGCCGCACCGGCGACGATCGGGTCGACGGTTCGCTCCGGATGGGCGCCGTGGCCGCCGTAGCCGGTAATCGTAATTTTGACGGTGTCCGCCGAGGCCATAAAGTTGCCGGCATAGAAGCCCAGCTTGCCCACCGGCAGCCCTGGCATGTTGTGCAGACCAAAGATGCGTTCGCAGGGGAACTGCTCGAACAGGCCGTCTTTAATCATTAAATCGGCGCCGCCGATAGCCTCTTCTGCTGGCTGGAAGATCAGATGCACCGTGCCGTTAAACTGGCAGGCCGGCGAGGCGATATATTTCGCCGCCGCCAGCAGAATGGTGGTGTGGCCGTCATGCCCGCAGGCGTGCATTTTTCCAGGTACCGTACTGGCCCAGGGCAAATCAGTAGTTTCATGGATCGGCAGCGCGTCCATATCGGCGCGCAGGCCAATAGTACGCGGCGAGTCGCCTTTGCTCAGGCTGCCGACGACGCCGGTTTTACCGAGGCCGCGGGTGACCTGATAGCCCCACTCCGTCAGCTTGCTGGCGACCAGTTCGCTGGTATTAAACTCTTCAAGACTTAATTCCGGATTGGCATGTAAATAATGACGGATAGAAATCATTTCCGCTTCCGTCGCTTTAATTTCTGGAATTACATAATCACTCATGCCGTTCTCCGGGAAATAAATTAAGAACTTAACACGGTATCGTGGTGGAAACTTTATGCAAGCAGCATTTCTAATAGCTGGAATGAACTCATCTTATTTAATAATCCGCACATTACAGAGTAATAAATAATCAAAATAGTGAAATTTAAAAATAAACGTTTATTTTATGGAGGATTTACCGTTATTTAACCTACCATTCCTGACCATATTCAGATTTAAATAAAATAAACGTGTATGAAATTACAGACGCTTTTCCTCGCCGCCATCGTCACGCTGGCGGGCTGCAGCGCGCAGGGCGATACCGCCAGTCAGCAGCGGGCCAGCATCCAGAAGATGCGCAGCGAAACCCTCAACAAGCTTTACGCCCTGCAGCCTGAGGCCCGCAGTGATATTCAGCATGCGAAGGGGTATGCGGTGTTTGCTAATAACAGCAGCAAGATCCTGCTGTTCGGATTTGGCAGCGGCTACGGCGTGGTGCGGAATAAGGCCACCGGGAAGGACACCTATATGAAAATGGCCCAGGGCGGCGCCGGCCTGGGGATGGGGATTAAGCAGCAGCGCACAGTGCTGGTTTTCCATGATAAAGCGGCCCTGGAGACCTTTATCCGCCAGGGATACATGGTTGGCGCCGATGCGAACGCCGCTGCAAAATATGATGACAAAGGCATCGCGCCGATCGCCGCCTCCACCAGCGGCGTGGCGTCAGATACCGCCTCCCTGCCCTCGAAGGTCAACGTCTACGACCTGACCGAAAAAGGGCTGGCCGCCCAGGCAATGATCAATGGTTATAAATACTGGCCGGATGATGCGCTGAACCCGTAGCTTTCATGTCCGCACGGTCATCGTGCGGACCGTATTTGCTCGCGGCCCAACGGCGCAAACTGCTAGCCTGGTCACACTCCCTCTCTTTTCTTTTTTACTTTGTTTCCTCAGTTAACTATGTTGTTGTCACTTTCTATGGCAAACGTAACCACGAGGTCACATCATGAATCCACGTCCCAGCCGGATCGCCTGGGGGATTAGCCTGGCAATGACAGGCATTCTCGCACTCTGCGCACCACTGGCGGTCAACGCCGCCGACAATGCCATCTCTGAGATAGCCGCCAAAGTGGTGCCCTATCAGACCACGCCCCGTGTCTTTGTCCTGACGGATATTGGTAACGAGCCCGACGATCAGATGTCGCTGACCCGCTTTTTACTCTACGCCAATGAAATGAACATTGAGGGGCTGGTGGCAACCACCTCAACCTGGCAGCGGGAGAAAGTCCATACCGATATGATTGACCTGGTGCTCGGCCATTACGGTGAGGTACAGCCTAATTTATTGAAACATGCGGCAGGCTTCCCGACGCAGAGTCAATTGGAAAAGGTTGTCGCCCCCGGGCTTGCGGGTTACGGTCTGGCCGCCACTGGCAAGGGGAAGAATACCGCTGGCTCCGACCTGTTGGTTCGCGCCATCGAAAAGAGCACTGATACCCATCACCCGCTCTATATCAATCTGTGGGGCGGTGCCAATACGCTGGCACAGGCATTACAAGATCTGAGCGCAAAACATCCAGCCAGCACGGTAGCCGCTCTCACCGGCAATCTGGTGGTTTATTCGATTTCCGATCAGGATGACGCAGGTTTCTGGATCCGTGCGCACTATCCGGCAATCACCTATATCGTCGATCCCTCCAGTCAGAATGGTGAAGACTACGCTCGCGCCACCTGGACCGGCATCAGCGGCGATAAATATTATCGCAACGCGCCAGGAGCGGATTTCACCACCGTCTCCCAGCACTGGCTGGATCAAAATATCCGCAGTAAGGGGCCGATGGGTAAAGGCTATCTGCAGTATTTGTTTATTATGGAAGGCGATACGCCCGCCTTCCTTGGGCTCATCCGCAACGGTCTTAATAGCGAGCGAAATCCCGGCTGGGGAGGCTGGGGCGGGCGTTACATTGTCCGCCAGCCCCAGCATGAAACACGTCCAGTCTGGAGCAGCGGCGGCGATTTTTATCCAGGCAACCCGAATGCTGCCGATACCGTGACCGGCGTCGACGGAAAGCAGTACACGTCCAATCAGGCAACAATCTGGCGCTGGCGCGAAGCTTTTCAGCATGATTTTGCTGCCCGTATGGACTGGACTATCAAAGATTATGCTTCAGCCAACCACAATCCACAGGTGGTGGTTAACGGCGACAGCGGGCAGGCAGCACTACTGCTGACGACCACCGTGGGGGAAACCCTGAAGCTGAGCGCCGAGGGCAGCAAAGATCCGGATGGTAACATGCTCCATTATCAATGGTTCCTCTATCCGGAAGCCGGCTCCGCCAGTTCGCAACCGGTGGCGGTAAGCGATGTTCAGGGCCGTCGCGGTGAGGATAATCTGCAGGCGCCGGCAGTGCTGGCCCTGAGTGAACAAAGGCAATCGCGCACCGAGGTCAAAGCGTTACGCCAGGGCACCGAACACCTCATCCTCGCGGTGACGGATAACGGCACGCCCGCACTGACCTCCTATCGCCGGGTGATCGTCACCGTCAACTAGTCCTGCTGGCGTCCACCACTTTTCCAGCCCGCACTCACACGGGCTGGATGATATGATGAGGCCTCGACTCATGGTCATTAAGGGCGGAATCGCGTGGACTACCGACAGCAGATCCTCAATATCTTGCACAGTGAAAACGAATCGCGGGCGGAGATGACCCGGCGTCTGGGCGTCACCAAAGCGTACATCACTAAACTGACCGCCCGACTGCTGGAAGAGGGCTTAATCGAAGAGCGGGATGTGAAGGATACGTCGTTTGGTCGCCCACAGCAGTGCCTGGCCGTCAAAGAGGGCTATGCCTGGAGCATCAATATTATGTTGCGCCGGGGGAGCTTTCAGGCAACGCTGAACGACTATCGGACGCTGAACGCCCCGCTGGCCAGCGAGCAGTTCAGCCTGCCGGACATCATGACGCCCGACGAACTGACCCAGTTTATTGCCAAAGGTGTCCAGGCGCTATGTCTGCAGGCCTCTCTGGCAGTTGAGCGTATTAACGTGGTGAGCATTGCGCTGCAGGGCGGAATTGAGCATACCACTGGCGTAGTGCGCTACTGCCCCCTCTTCCCCGATGAAAATATTACGCTGATGGCGCACATTGAGCAGCGTCTCGGCCTTCCCACCCGCATTTATAATATCGCCCACTGCACGACCTATCTGCTGGCTAAACGCTGGCCGGGCCGCTCCTGGATCGCGTTTATGCCGGGTTTTGGTAGTCTCGGTTTTGGCTATTGCACTCACGGTGTACCGGGACTGGGCGAGAACGGGTTTTACCCGGAAATTGTCCACTTGCCTTATGAGGGTGGTCTGGAGCAGGCGTTTAATGTGAACCCGGCGAATAAGGTGGCCGGCATTCAGAAAACCGCTAACGCCCTGTACTTCGCCATCTGCTGCACTGCGCCGATCCACAACATACGGCTGGTTATCGCCACTGGCGAACTCTTTGAAGATTATGGCGACGAGATTTTGCCATTGACGCAGCAGATGCTGGCCGCCAGTCCAAACCGTCATATTCGCGAGATTACCTTACACCACGACAAAACCGGACATAACTATGGCTGGCAAGGGCTGGTCCAGCTCAGCTCCGATGCCATCACCGCGCAGCTGGCGTAAAAAAACCGGATCAGGTGTTCCCTGACCCGGCGTCGCAGAAAAGCGCATCGAGCAGCGCGTTTAGTGGCCGAGGGCGCCGCTCACCAGAATCGAGGTGATGATCCCGGTCGCCGCGGCGATCAGCACATAGTTACCGTCGATATAGGACCAGTGATGGCCTTCCGGCGGGCGCGGCAGGCCGCGGTCGCTCCAGTCGCGGACGCGATATTCATCGCCACGGAACGACGCCGGAGCCGGGTGGCCTTTACGGAAATCGTTACCGCGCCAGGCGAAATGATCCTGCTCATGACGCCCCTGATCGCGATTGTCATGACCGTCGCGATCCGGGCCACGCTGGTCATGGTCGCCCTGATGATGCGCGTCAGGTCCGCCCTGCGGCGCATGCCCATCATGGTCCTGGCCGTTCTGCCAGACCGTTGGCTGCCCCGGGCGATGGCCGTCGTTCGGGCCATCGGCAAAGGCCGGGACGCTCAGCACACACGATAAAATTACTGCCAGAGAAATCATCTTTTTCATAGTACACCTCCTGATTGAGGTCTTTTGTACCGGGAAAATGTGAAGAAAGAGTGAGTATCTGGTTAACCAGGATGATTCCTGGTATCGTCGGCTATCGGGAAAAGGTGGTGCTGATGGCGGGGCAATAAAAAAGGCCGCTCTCGCGACCTCTATTCAGACGGGTAAAAGGACTTATTCAGTCACTTTATTTTTTAACTCTTCGGCGCCGGTTTTGGTTTTATCCCAGCCCTTTTCTGCACCAGATTTGGTGGCGTTCCAGCCTTTTTCACTGGCCTCTTTGGTCTTATCCCACCCCTTCTCGGTGCCTTCTTTGGTCTTGTTCCAGGTTTTCTGCGCGCCTTCGCTCACCTGGCTGCCGACGCTGTCCTGCTTGCCTTCGGCGGCGTGTTTCGCCTTCAACTGCTGCTCTTCGCCCTCATGCTGGGCCTGGTGCAGCTTCTCTTTGGCGGTGTTGGCGTTGGCATTCGCCGCCGCGACGGTATCATCTGTTGCATGTGTTGTCGCAGCAAAAACCGGAGCTGCAACCAGAATAGCCGATAACGCAATCATTGCTTTTTTCATAATATCCTCTCTCACGTGTCGTGTTATGAGTCGCATTCAGGATGGCACAACGAACCGGGGATGACATTAGGAATTAGCCTGAAAAACGTCTTCGACCTCCAGCCATGGCAGAAAATGCTGCCGCCGCGCGCGCCCTGTCGGCGTTGGCATAATTTCCAACATGTTTGTTACATTTTATGAAATTTGCCCTTGATATACTTGCCGTTGATGTTCATTCGAGAATACTTCTCAGAATCATTATATTTATAAATTGGCAAACGGAACTCCTTTTATGGCAAGAAAATCAGTAAGATCGCTGTTGCTTACTGCGCTGATCGCGACTCCCCTCTTCAGCTATGCGACCCAATATCCCCTGACGGTCACCGACCTTGACGGCCGGCAGGTCACCCTGTCCAAAGAGCCGCAGCGTATTATTTTGCAGGATGGCCGCGACATTATGACCCTCGCCCTGCTGGACCGGGACAATCCGTTTAAACGGCTGGTGGCATGGAATAATCTGGCGAAAAAGCAGGACGTTGCCACCTGGCAGATGCTGAAAACGACGTGGCCGCAATCGGCCACGATCCTTGACATGGGCTTCAGCGACAAAGGGAATGTCGATCTTGAAAGCGTCATCGCCCGTCAGCCGGATCTGATGATCGCCCAGCTACGCGCCAGGCCAGCGCTGATGGAGAGTGGCGTCATCGACAAGCTCAGCGCCCTGCACGTTCCGGTGCTGTTTGTCGACTATGAGATCGACCCGGCGAAAGATACCGCCCCCAGCATCGACCTGCTGGGCAAAGTCCTTAACCGCGAGAGCCAGGCCAAAGCCTTTACCGATTACTATCGTCAGCAGCTGCAGACGATTCGCCAGAAAACCGCGGCCATCACGCCGAAGGCCAACGTCTTCGTGGAAGCGCTGGCCGGCAACAGCGACGCCTGCTGCTTTACCCACGGCCACAGCGGCTGGGGCGGGCTGGTGGAGGCGGTCGGGGCGAACAATATCGGTTCGCAGCTGCTGCCTGGCGCCTCCGGGTTCGTCTCGCTGGAGAAAATCATCAGCATGAAGCCCGACGCCTGGATCATGACCGGCTCGAAGCGCGGCAACAGCCAGGTGCTGCCCCTGGGCTATGAGGTTAAGCCGGAGGCGGTGAAGGCCCAGGCGCAGACGCTGCTGGCGCGACCTGGGGTCAGCCAGATCCCGGCGGTACAGGAAAAGCGGGCCTATGGCATCTATCACCACTTCTATAACCACCCGTGGAATATTGTCGGCATAGAATACCTGGCGAAAGATATCTACCCGCAGGCCTTCGGCGATCTCAACCCGGATGAGACTTACCATTATATCGTGCGCCATTTCACCGACCTGCCGGACCAGCCGTTCGTCTTCTCCTGGCAGCAGAGCGAGTAATCCGGCATGCGTTTAACCTCCGACTCCGTGCTCGACGGGCTGCCCGCCGGGACCTCTGGCGTGATAGATGATTATCGCCGTATCCTGCGTCGCCGCCTGCTGCTGATGCTCCTGCTGGCGCTGTTGATTGTCGCGTCGCTGCTGCTCGATTTTATGCTCGGCCCCTCCGGTCTGCCGCTGCAGAGCCTGTGGCAGACGTTAACCGATCCGGCCAGCGCCGATCCGGGCACGCGCGCCATCGTCTGGGATATCCGTCTGCCCTATGCGGTGATGGCGATTATCGTCGGTCTGGCGCTGGGACTGGCCGGCGCCGAAATGCAGACCATCCTCAATAACCCGCTGGCCAGCCCGTTTACCCTGGGCGTCTCCTCGGCTGCGGCGTTTGGCGCCGCGCTGGCGATTGTGCTGGGTATTGGCCTGCCCGGTATTCCCGGCCAGTGGTTTATCTCGGCCAACGCCTTTATCTTCGCCCTGCTGGCGGCCCTGCTGCTGGACGGCATCACCCGCTGGACCCAGGTGGCCACCTCCGGCGTCATCCTGTTCGGCATCGCGCTGGTCTTTACCTTTAACGCCCTGGTCTCGATGCTGCAGTTCATCGCCAACGAAGACACGCTGCAGGGGCTGGTGTTCTGGACCATGGGCAGCATCGACCGCGCCTCCTGGAGCAAAGTCGCCATCCTGCTGGTCGCCCTGGCGCTGGTGATGCCCCTGTCGCTGCGCAGCGCGTGGAAGCTGACCGCCCTGCGGCTGGGCGAGGATCGGGCCATCAGCTTTGGCATTAACGTTCGCCGTCTGCGCCTGACCACGCTGCTGCGGATCAGCATTCTGTCGGCGCTTTCGGTGGCTTTTGTCGGGCCAATCGGCTTTATCGGCCTGGTGGCGCCGCATATTGCGCGGATGCTCTTCGGCGAAGACCATCGCTTTTATCTGCCCGCCAGCGCACTGATCGGCGCCCTGGTGCTCTCCCTGGCCTCCATCGCCTCGAAGAACCTGATCCCGGGGGCCATTATTCCGGTGGGGATCGTCACTTCCCTGGTCGGGGTCCCGTTCTTTTTGAGCATTATTTTACGTCATCGGGGGCAGGTATGAGCGACCAGACGTTATCCGGGCTGTCGCTGTCTCACTTCAGCGCCGGCTACCCCAGACGCAAGGTGATCGAGAACCTGACGGTTCCCCATCTGCCGCGCGGGAAAATCACCGCGCTGCTGGGGCCAAACGGCAGCGGTAAATCAACGTTAATGCGGGCGATGGCAGGGCTAGGACCCTGCCGCGGCGAGCTGCGGCTGGAGGGAGAAAATCTGCTGACGCAGCCGTTCTCACGTCGCGCAGAGCAGGTGGTCTATCTTCCGCAGACGCTGCCCGCTGGCGTGCATCTGCATGTGCTGGAGTCGATTATCGTTGCCCAGCGCGCCGCCGGAGGACGCCACAGTCCGCAGCACCAGGAGGAGGTGATGGCGCTGCTGCGACAGCTGGGGATTGCCCACCTGGCGATGAGCTACCTCGATCAGCTTTCCGGCGGGCAAAAGCAGTTGGTGGGTCTCGCCCAGTCGCTGATCCGCCAGCCGCGCCTGCTGCTGCTCGACGAACCGCTCAGCGCCCTTGACCTCAACTACCAGTTTCACGTGATGGATCTGGTGCGCCGGGAGACCCGACGGCGCAACATCGTGACCCTGGTGGTGGTGCACGATATCAATATTGCCCTGCGTCACGCCGACCACGTGCTGATGCTCAAGGCGGGCCAATTGCTCGGCGACGGCACCCCGGCCGCGGTCATCACCCCCGAGACTCTGGCGGCGGTCTATGGGGTCCGCGGGCGTATTGAACCCTGTTCGCAGGGGGTGCGGCAGGTGATTATTGACGGCCTGGTGGACAGCGAGGCCTGACTGCGGCGCGGGGCGTCACGTCCGCCCCGCGCCCGCTGGCTTAGTGATCGAGATAGATATAGTTTTCCCAGCTCTTCATGCGGATCAGGATCTTCCGGATCAGCGACAGCTCTTTCAGGTGATCCGAGTAGACCGCCGCCTCAAGGGTGGCCCCCTGCGGCAGAGCGTATTCGGCAAATCGCGGATCGGTCACCTTCAGCACCACCAGCGCCCGGCCATGGGTATTGAGCGCGTCTGTGGTCAGCAATTTGCCCTGCCCCTGAAACTGACTCTCGCCAATCGCCGGCAGCACGTCGGCCACTTCTCCGCGAAAGACGGTGCCCGGGATGGCCGGAAACATCAGCTCCGCGGGCTCGCCTTTGTGCAGACGCTGCAGGGCGTTCTGGCGAAATGCCGCGACGTACTCCCGCGAGGCGGCGCCCTCCACCGGCACAAAGGTCATCAGCGGGATCATCCCCAGGGCAGTGGACATGGTGCCCGGCCGTAAGCCGACGGTACTGACATAGCCATCCTCCGGGGCACGGACGACGGTGTTCTCCAGCTGAAACTGCGCCTTTTGCAGCTGCGCCAGCAGGGAGGCCACGGTGGTATTTTTGCCCTTCACCACCGAGTCCAGCGCGTTGCGCGCCTGCACCACCTTTGCCTGAGCCGCGCTGACGCTGGCTTCATCGGCCTTCCACGTCTGCAGACGGGTATCAACCATTTGATCGGAGAAGGCGCCCTGGGCATGACCCTCCCGATAGCGGGCATATTCCCGCCGCGACTGGTCGCGCTGGGCCACCGCTCTGCTCAGCTCGGCCTGCGCCTGGCTTAACGCCGCGTTTAAGGAGAGCGCATCCTGACTGGCCGCTTTTATCTGCGCCTGCAGATCGTCTACTTTTGCCTGGAACGGCGTCGGGTCGAGGGTAAACAGCACATCGCCCTTATGCAGCATCTGGTTAGGCTTCACCGGTACGCTCTGCACCCGGCCGCGCACCTGCGACACAATCGGCACGGTACGAAACACCTGGTTACCAACGTCGGTATAGGGGAAGTTGTAGTTCATCCCGAAGATCACCGCGCCAATCAGGGCGATACCGCCGAGCACCGCCGTCGGTACGGTCCACTTATTGAGCGGGATGCGGAAGACTTTAAACACCACGATGCACAGCGCGGCGTAGGTCAGTAACATTAACGTTTCCATTAGTTTGCCTCCTCCGCTTTCAGCGCAGCCACCTCGCGCTGGACCTGTTCCAGTTGCTGGACCACCGTTTCCAGACGCTGATGCAGCGCCTGCTGATCGTCGGCAATGTGGCGCATTCCCCACCCGCGATCTTCGCGCCACAGCGTTGCCCAGATCCATAACAAAGGCCACAGGGCGTGCAAGGTAAATAAGCTGACCCAGCCGGCATAATGAATCGCATCCTGATGAGGATGGCGCCGCTCTTTGGCAATTTCGTAAGGAATATCGTGAATAACAATCACGCCATAAAACAGTATTAAGGCCACGGCGATCAGAATGGCCAGCGCAACATAATCCAGGGTCATAAAATAACTCCAGAGTGAAAGGTTAACTTAATAAAACAGCCAGATTCAGACGTAACGGGGCCGGGGAAAAAGCGCGCTTAGCGCTTTCCCTGGCGGTGATAGCAACGTGATGGCGTCAATCTGCCGAATCGGGTTCAGAATTTCTCAGGAATATGACGGTCGATGGAGATCAGCTTGCCTTTTTTCACCGTGATATATCCCCCCTCGCGCAGCGCGGCCAGCACCTGGTACACATAGCTGCGCGAGAGATTGGTTCGTTTAATAATAAATGCCGACAGGCTTTCATGCTGACCACCATCAATTTCGCTGCGATATAAATAGCGCGACAGCATCGATTTAATGGTCTGAAAACTGGTCTGGCTGCCGCGTTCATAGTGGGCATCAAGGGCAAATATGCCCATATAGGCCAGGATCGTGGTCAGCTCTTGCATATAGCCCGGCGACGAATGAAAGAATATTCGCTCAAAATCGCTGGCGGTTATTTTCGCCAGCTGGCACTCGCCCAGGCACTGATAATAGAGCGCGACCGACGGACAATAATGTTCCAGTAATCCTAACGGCATATGCGCGATAACAATGCCGATCAGGTTCTGCTCATCGCCAAAGGCCAGCGTCATTTGCCCCTGCAGCAAAAAATAGAGATAGCCCGACTGCGGAATAAAGCCCTGATCTTTGCTCAGGCTCAGGGGTTCACTGCAGGCGATCACCGCCGGCAGATGCGTGGTCAGCGTCAGCTTCTGGTACCGATCGTAAATATCGCCAAAACTGGGGTTCATCGCGCTGCGCACTCCTTTACCTTTGGCCACCGCGGTGGGGCTAACCGCGACCTGTTGAACTATACCTAAGCGGGTGGGGAAGGAAAAGTCCAGATCTGGAGTGGCGAAATATTCCGCCTTGGTCACATTTTTTACCCTCGCCTCCCTGTTTCGTGACCCGATCGTTCCGCTTACCGGTGGGCTATGCTTTAATTAGCTAAACCGGTTTAATAGAGTTTAGCTAAGAGGAGTTTGTCGAATGAATGGAAAAATCTGGGTACTCGGCGATGCGGTCGTCGATCTCCTGCCCGATGGAGAGGGCCGCCTGCTGCAATGCCCTGGCGGTGCGCCAGCCAACGTCGCGGTCGGCGTGGCGCGGCTCGGCGGCGACAGCGGCTTTATTGGCCGCGTCGGCGACGATCCCTTCGGCCGCTTTATGCGTCACACCCTGGCGCAGGAGAAGGTCGATGTGAATTATATGCGCCTCGACGCCGCGCAGCGCACCTCCACGGTGGTGGTCGATCTCGATCAGCACGGGGAGCGCACCTTTACCTTTATGGTCCGTCCGAGCGCCGATCTGTTTCTTCAGCCCGAGGATCTCCCGCCGTTTGCCGCCGGCCAGTGGCTGCACGTCTGCTCCATCGCCCTCAGCGCGGAGCCAAGCCGCAGCACGGCATTCGCGGCAATGGAGGCGATAAAACGCGCCGGGGGCTATGTCAGCTTCGACCCCAATATCCGCAGCGACCTGTGGCAGGATCCGCAGGACCTGCGTGACTGTCTCGACCGGGCGCTGGCCCTCGCCGACGCCATAAAACTCTCGGAAGAGGAGCTGGCCTTTGTCAGCGGCAGTGACGACATCGTCAGCGGCATCGCCCGCCTCAATGCCCGCTTCCAGCCGACGCTGCTGCTGGTGACCCAGGGCAAAGCGGGGGTCCAGGCCGCCCTGCGCGGGCAGGTTAGCCACTTCCCCGCTCGCCCGGTGGTGGCCGTTGATACCACCGGCGCCGGCGATGCCTTTGTCGCCGGGCTGCTCGCCGGCCTCGCCGCCCACGGTATCCCTGACAACCTCGCCGCGCTGGCTCCCGACCTTACGCTGGCGCAAACCTGCGGCGCGCTGGCCACCACCGCCAAAGGCGCCATGACCGCCCTGCCGTTCAGGGACGATCTTCAGCGCTCGCTGTGATCCCGTTGGGCCGGCTAACGGCCCACTTTGCTGGCGACATCACAATTCTTAAACCGGTTTAGCAATTTTTATTTTCACCGCGTTACTGACATGTTTACCATATTAACTAAACCGGTTTAGCAAAAGTTAGCACACTCACTGATTTTCACCTTTGGATGTCAACAGCATGTATAAAAAACGGAAGTTAGCCATTCTTATTGCTTTGCTAACCGGCACCGCCGCCGCCCATGGGCAGACAGACCTGAACAGCATTGAAGCGCGTCTCGCCGCCCTGGAAAAACGCCTGCAGGACGCCGAAACCCGCGCCAGCACTGCCGAAAGCCGTGCCGCCTCGGCGGAGCAGAAAGTTCAGCAGTTAACCCAGCAGCAGCAGCAAACCCAGGTCACCACCCAGCAGGTGGCCAAGCGCACCACTCAGCTGGAAGAAAAAGCCGAACGGCCTGGCGGCTTTGAGTTCCACGGCTATGCCCGTTCCGGCGTGATCATGAACGACTCGGCCGCCAGCACCAAATCCGGCGCTTATATGACCCCCGCCGGGGAGACCGGTGGCGCCATTGGTCGTCTGGGTAACCAGGCCGACACCTATGTGGAAATGAACCTCGAACATAAGCAGACCCTGGACAACGGGGCAACCACCCGTTTCAAAGTGATGGTGGCCGACGGGCAGACCACCTATAACGACTGGACGGCAAGCAGCAGCGACCTGAACGTGCGCCAGGCGTTTGTCGAGCTGGGCAACCTGCCGACCTTCGAAGGACCGTTCAAAGGCTCGACCCTGTGGGCCGGGAAACGCTTTGACCGCGACAACTTCGACATCCACTGGATTGACTCGGATGTGGTGTTCCTCGCCGGGACCGGCGGCGGGATCTACGACGTGAAATGGAACGACAGCCTGCGCAGCAACTTCTCGTTATACGGCCGCAACTTTGGCGATATCGCTGACAGCAGCAACAGCGTGCAGAACTATATCGTCAGCATGAATAACTTTGTCGGCCCGGTGCAGATGATGGTCAGCGGGATGCGGGCGAAAGATAATGACGAACGCCAGGACACGAACGGCAATCTGGTGAAAGGCGATGCCGCTAACACCGGGGTCCATGCTCTGCTGGGCCTGCACAATGAGAGCTTCTATGGCCTGCGCGACGGGACCAGCAAAACGGCCCTGCTGTATGGCCACGGGCTGGGCGCCGAGGTTAAAGGCATCGGCTCCGACGGTGCGCTGCGCCCGGGGGCCAATACCTGGCGCTTCGCCAGCTACGGCACGACGCCGCTGAGCGATCGCTGGTTTATTGCCCCGGCCGTGCTGGCGCAGAGCAGTAAAGATCGTTATGTCGATGGCGACAGCTATCAGTGGGCCACTCTCAACCTGCGTCTGATTCAGGAAGTGACGCAGAACTTCGCCCTCGCCTGGGAGGGCAGCTATCAGTACATGGATCTGCAGCCTGAAGGCTACAACGATCGCCACGCGGTGAACGGCAGCTTCTACAAGCTGACCTTCGCCCCAACCTTCAAGGTGGGCAGCATCGGCGACTTCTTCTCGCGTCCGGAGATCCGCTTCTATACATCGTGGATGGACTGGAGCAAAAAACTGGATAACTACGCCAACGATGATGCATTAGGCAGCAACGGGTTCAAATCGGGCGGCGAATGGTCGTTCGGTATGCAAATGGAGACCTGGTTCTGACGGTAACCCGGACGACAGGGTAAGTAACACATAAATATAAGGTTCGCGGTGCCTGCCACGGCCGGCACCGCCCACGCCATATCATCATGCATTCAGAGGGTACTATGGATTTTGATCAGATTTCCCGCTCACTGCTTCCCCTGCTGGGCGGCAAGGAAAATATCGCCAGCGCCGCGCACTGCGCCACCCGCCTGCGGCTGGTGCTGGTCGACGACGCGCTCGCCGACCAACAGGCCATTGGCAAAATCGACGGGGTGAAAGGCTGCTTTCGCAATGCTGGACAGATGCAGATCATCTTCGGTACCGGGGTGGTCAATAAAGTCTATGCCGCCTTTATCCAGGCCGCAGGCATCAGCGAATCAAGCAAATCCGAAGCCGCCGACCTGGCCGCGAAAAAGCTGAACCCGTTCCAGCGCATCGCCCGCCTGCTGTCCAACATTTTCGTACCGATCATTCCCGCCATCGTCGCCTCCGGCCTGCTGATGGGCCTGCTGGGGATGGTGAAAACCTACGGCTGGGTCGACCCGAGCAACGCTATCTATATCATGCTGGATATGTGCAGCTCGGCGGCGTTTATCATTCTGCCGATCCTGATCGGCTTTACCGCCGCCCGCGAATTTGGCGGTAACCCTTATCTGGGCGCGACCCTCGGCGGGATCCTGACCCACCCGGCGCTGACCAACGCCTGGGGCGTCGCCGCCGGCTTCCACACCATGAATTTCTTCGGTATCGAAGTGGCGATGATCGGCTACCAGGGCACCGTCTTCCCGGTGCTGCTGGCGGTGTGGTTTATGAGCATTGTCGAAAAACAGCTGCGCCGCGTTATCCCTGACGCGCTGGACCTGATCCTCACCCCGTTCCTGACGGTAATTATCTCCGGCTTTATCGCCCTGCTGCTGATCGGCCCGGCCGGTCGTGCGCTCGGCGACGGCATTTCGTTTATCCTCAGCACGCTTATCAGCCACGCCGGCTGGCTGGCGGGACTGCTGTTCGGCGGCCTCTACTCGGTGATCGTCATCACCGGTATCCATCACAGCTTCCACGCCATCGAGGCGGGTCTGCTGGGCAACCCATCGATTGGCGTCAACTTCCTGCTGCCGATCTGGGCGATGGCCAACGTCGCTCAGGGCGGCGCCTGCTTTGCGGTGTGGTTTAAAACCAAAGATGCCAAAATCAAAGCCATCTCCCTGCCATCGGCGTTTTCGGCGATGCTGGGGATCACGGAAGCGGCAATCTTCGGGATTAACCTGCGCTTCGTGAAGCCGTTCATCGCCGCGCTGGTGGGCGGTGCTGCCGGCGGCGCCTGGGTGGTGTCGATGCACGTCTACATGACCGCGGTGGGCCTGACGGCGATCCCGGGGATGGCCATCGTGCAGGCCAGTTCGCTGCTGAACTACATTATCGGTATGGCGATCGCCTTCGCCGTGGCCTTCATGCTTTCTCTGACGCTGAAATACAAAACGGACGCTGAATAATGTCATTACCGTCACGCCTGCCTGCGATCCTGCAGGCCGTTATGCAGGGCCAGCCGCAGGCGCTGGCCGACAGCCATTATCCGCAATGGCATCTGGCGCCGGTTAGCGGACTGCTGAACGATCCCAACGGCTTTTGCCAGGTCGCCGGGCGTTACCACCTGTTTTATCAGTGGAACCCGCTCGCCTGCGACCATACCTATAAGTGCTGGGGACACTGGAGCTCTGCCGATCTGCTGCACTGGCGGCATGAACCTATCGCTCTGATGCCGGACGAAGAGTATGACCGCAACGGCTGCTACTCCGGCAGCGCGGTCGAGTTCGAGGGCACCCTGACTCTGTGCTACACCGGCAACGTGAAATTCCCCGACGGCGGGCGCACCGCCTGGCAGTGCCTGGCGACAGAGAATGCCGATGGCACCTTCCGCAAGCTGGGGCCAGTGCTGCCGCTCCCTGACGGTTACACCGGCCATGTGCGCGACCCCAAGGTGTGGCAGCAGGACGGGCGCTGGTACATGGTCCTCGGGGCGCAGGATTTGCAACAGCACGGTAAAGTGCTGCTGTTTACCGCCAGCGATCTGCGGGAGTGGCGCCTGGTGGGCGAGATCGCCGGACATGGCGTTAACGGTCTGGCGAACGGCGGCTATATGTGGGAGTGCCCGGATCTCTTTCCGCTGGCGGATACCCACCTGCTGATCTGCTGCCCGCAGGGGCTGGCCCGCGAAGCGCAGCGCTTTCTCAATACCTATCCGGCGGTGTGGATGGCAGGCCGCTTCGACGCCGAACGCGGCACCTTCGACCACGGCCCGCTGCACGAACTGGACAGCGGGTTTGAGTTCTACGCGCCGCAGACCATGCTGGCCGAGGATGGCCGCCGCCTGCTGGTCGGTTGGATGGGCGTCCCGGACGGGGAAGAGATGCATCAACCCACCCGCGCACAGGGATGGATCCACCAGATGACCTGCGTGCGCGAGCTGGAGTGGCAGGCGGGCACCCTGTATCAGCGCCCGCTGCGCGAGCTGGCCGCTCTGCGCGAGGAAGCCCAGGGCTGGCGCGGGCAGACCCTGCCCCTCGCCCCGATGGAGCTGGCCTTTGACATCGCCCCCAACAGTACGCTGGGGCTGGACTTTGCCGGCGCCCTGCAGCTCACCGTCAACCGCGACGGCCTGCGTCTGTCGCGCCGCGGGCTGCAGACCGCCGAGATGCATCACCGCTACTGGCGCGGCGAAGCGCGGCGCCTGCGGATCTTTATCGACCGCTCCAGCGTGGAAATTTTCATCAACGATGGCGAAGGGGTGATGAGCAGCCGCTTCTTCCCGGGCTATCCGGGGCAGTTAATCTTCAGCGGTGCGACGCCGGTGGCATTCTGCCGCTGGCTGCTGCGGCCATGCATGGTAGTATAAGCGTTTTGCTTTCAGGCTCCTGAGTGGTGATGAAAACCAAACGCGTAACTATCAAAGATATCGCCGAACTGGCGGGCGTCTCCAAAGCGACCGCCAGTCTGGTGCTCAACGGCCGTGGCAAAGAGCTGCGCGTGGCGCAGGAGACGCGCGAGCGCGTGCTGACGATCGCCCGCGAGCAGCACTATCAGCCCAGCATTCATGCGCGCTCGCTGCGCGATAACCGCAGCCATACCATTGGCCTGGTGGTACCGGAGATCACCAACTACGGGTTTGCCGTTTTCTCCCATGAGCTTGAGACGCTCTGCCGGGAAGCCGGCGTGCAGCTGCTTATCTCCTGCACCGACGAAAACCCCGGCCAGGAGAGCGTGGTGGTCAATAATATGATTGCCCGCCAGGTCGACGGTCTGATCGTCGCCTCGTGCATGCACAGCGATGCCGACTACCTGAAGCTCAGCGAACAGCTGCCGGTGGTGCTGTTTGACCGCTCCCCCAGCGACAGCGCCCTGCCGCTGGTGATGACCGACTCGGTGACCCCAACCGCCGAGCTGATCTCCCGCATTGCGCCTCAGCATGCGGACGAGTTCTGGTTTCTGGGCGGACAGCCGCGGCTGTCGCCGTCGCGCGACCGACTGGCGGGGTTCACGCAAGGCCTGACCCAGGCGGGGGTCACGCTGCGCCCTGAGTGGGTGATCAACGGCAACTATCACCCCAGCTCCGGCTATGAGATGTTCGCGGCGCTCTGCGCGCGGCTGGGACGTCCGCCGAAGGCCTTGTTTACCGCGGCCTGCGGACTGCTCGAAGGGGTACTGCGCTACATGAGCCAGCATCATCTGCTGGACTCCAATATTCATCTCGCCAGCTTCGACGATCACTACCTGTATGATTCGCTTTCTCTGCGCATTGATACCGTGCAGCAGGATAATCGCCAGCTGGCCTGGCACTGCTACGATCTGCTCAGCCAGCTGATCGACGGCCAGGCGCCGGAGCCGCTCCAGCGCTACCTGCCCGCCACCCTGCAGTTTCGCCATCCCTGACGACGCCATCGGCAATCAGCGTTTTCGCCGGGCGCGCGCCGCCTGCCTCACCGCCAGCAGCGCGCCGGCAAACAGCATGCCCAGGCCGATCGTCACCGGCCAGCGGTAAGCCATCAGTAACGAGGGCAATCCGCCGTCCGGCGCCAGCACCACCAGATTCCAGCCCGTCAGTCCCGCCTCGCCGTTCAGCGCGCGGGTTAACATCCGCTGGTGCGGGGCGAAAGGCTGGATAGTCTGGTAGTGGCTGCCGAACAGCGGCGGCTGCATCTCCCTGGGGAACTGCGCCTGCACCTGGGCCAGTACGCTGGCCGGCAGCGCATGCGACGCCGCCAGCAGATGCCCGTCGCCATTCACCAGCAGCAGTTGATAATGCCGCTGCCGGGCGAGGGTATGGAGTTCGGCGCGCATCGCCGCCAACGGCCAGGCGGCTTCCCGCTGCGGCGCCGGCGTGTTCATTCGCCGCTCAAGGCGTTGCGCCACCCACTGCGCATCTTCCTCCAGTTGGCGGGTCTGCATCTCACGGTAAACCTCTCTGGCCGGCAAATTCACGCCCCGACCGAGCGCCAGGATCGCCAGTCCGGCGATCAGCGTGACGATAATGCCCCTGCTTGCCGGTCGCCAGAGCGGCGAGGATTTGACGACGGATGGTGTATTCATACGACTCCAGAAACCGGAGGCCACGCATGGGCCCCCTGACGAATAGACAACGGAAGTGGCAAAACTGTACAGGATGAGCCGCGTGGGCAAAACAGACAGGCCGCGCCTGGCGGGGCGTATTTTGTTTATTTCTGGACAGGACGGGCGGCAACGACATCCTTCGCCGCTGCCGCCCGTTGATAAGATTAGTGTTTTTTCCGGTTGCGACGCATGTCGATGGTCACCGCCGCGACGATAATGATGCCCTTAATAATATCCTGCACGTAGGCATCGACGCCGACAAAGGTAAAACCGCTTTTGATCAGACCAAGGATCATCGCGCCAATCAGGGTGCCGGTAATGCGCCCCACCCCGCCCATTAAGCTGCTGCCGCCGATCACCGCGGCGGCAATCGCGTCCAGCTCGTAGGACATCCCCATGCTCGACTGGCCGCTGCTGACGCGCGCCGCCAGCACCACCCCCGCCAGCCCGGAGAGCGCCCCGGCGATGGTGTAGACAATCACCAGGTACTTATTCACGTTGATGCCGGACACTTTGGCCGAGGTCATGTTGCCGCCGATGGCATACACATATTTGCCATAACGGGTATGCTTCAGCGCAATGTGAAACACGGCGGCGATCACGAAGAAGATAATCACCGGCATCGCCCCCTGGCCTATCGCCGTAAAGCTGTCGGAGAGGAAGCTGATCGGGTTGCCCTGGGTGTAATACTGCGCCAGACCGCGCGCCGAAACCATCATCCCGAGGGTGGCAATAAACGGCGGAATACCGGTCCGCGTCACCAGAAAACCGTTGGTCAGCCCGCACAGCAGGCCGACGCCGATCCCCGCGCAAATGGGGATCACCGCCGGCAGGTTGACCAGCGCCGGGAACATCGGCGACAGGCTGTCGGAAGTTTGCGCCAGGCTCGCCGCCACCACCGCCGCAAGGGCGATAACCGAGCCGGAGGAGAGGTCAATCCCGGTGGTAATGATCACCTGGGTGACGCCGACGGCGATGATGCCGATGATCGCCACCTGCAGCACAATCAGCACCAGGCGGTTGGTATTGAGCAGGAACGACTGGTCGCGAACATACCAGCCGGCAATTTCAAAAGTCAGGGCAATCACCAGCATCACCACAAAGATGCCGGTATCTTTCGGCATTTTATGCCGCAAATTAGCGAAGAAGGAGGAACCCTCGCTGGCCGGAGCCGCCGTTAATTTCATATTACTCATTCTCTGTGCCTCAATGGGATGCCAACGACAAAATGGTTTCCTGGTCGGCTTCGTCTTTTTCCAGGATGCCGGTGATACGGCCTTCATGCATCACCATAACCCGATCACTCATGCCAAGGATTTCCGGCAGCTCAGAGGAGACCATAATGACCGCCACCCCCCGATTCGCCAGTTCACTGATCAGATGATAAATCTCCGCCTTCGCCCCGACGTCGATACCGCGGGTCGGCTCATCGAGAATTAAGATTTTCGGTTGCGCTAACAGCCAGCGCGCAATCAGGACTTTTTGCTGATTCCCCCCGCTGAGGTTATTAATAATTTGATCCATCGTCGGCGTTTTAATATTGAGCCGGCGAATTTGCTCCATGCAGTCTTCGGCCATTTTCACGTGCTGGACAAAACCGCTCTTGCCGATATATTCCGGCATTTTGACGATACTCATATTTTCCAGCACCGACAGCACCAGAAACAGGCCCGACTTTTTGCGGTCTTCGGTTAATAGCGCCATCCCCTTTTCAATCGCCACGGAGGGGGAATCAATGGTCACCGGCGCCCCGTCGATCAGCACTTCGCCGCTGTCGAAGCGCTCCATACCGAACAGGCTTTCCATCACCTCGCTGCGCCCGGCGCCCACCAGCCCGGCCACACCAAGGATTTCACCGCGGCGTACAGTAAAGCTGACGTCATGGAACACGCCCTGGCGCGTCAGGTTGCGCACCGTCAGCACCTCTTCGCCGATGGTGTTATTAAATTTCGGGAACAGCTGGGTTAATTCGCGGCCCACCATCTGGGTGATCAGCGACTGGCGGGTAAATTCGGTGGTGTTTTTGCTGCCCACCCAGGTGCCATCGCGAAAGACGCTGATCTCATCGGTGATGGCAAAGATCTCATCCATTTTATGGCTGATATAGATGATCGCTTTGCCCTGAGCGCGCAGGTCACGGATGATGGTGAACAGGTGAGCCACCTCGCCTTCGGTCAGCGCCGAGGTGGGCTCATCCATGATCACGATATCCGCATTCCACGAGACCGCTTTGGCAATCTCCACCATCTGCTGGGCGGCGATGCTCAGGTCACCCACCAGCCGGTCGGCGGTTAAGCGGATATTAAGCTTGTCCAGCAGCGCCTGGGTCTGGCGGGTCAGCTGGCCGTGGTCGACAAAGCCGTACTTCATCGGCTCGCGCCCCAGCCAGATATTCTCCGCCACCGTCATATGCGGCACCAGATTGAGCTCCTGGTGGATCATCGAGATCCCCGAGCGCAGCGCATCCATGGTGTCGGTAAACTCCACCGGCTCCCCTTTCACGCGAATCGATCCTTTATCGGGACGATAGATACCGATCAGGCACTTCATCAGCGTGGATTTGCCGGCGCCGTTCTCGCCCATCAGGGCATGCACCGTTCCCGGACGCACGCGCAATGAGACATTATCGAGCGCCTTCACGCCGGGGAAGAACTTACTGATACCTTCGGCTTCAAGTGCAAAAGCGTTCATACATCCACCTCCGTACCACGGGTTGGCCAGGACTATTTCTGATTACGGTTAGTAAATTCAGCCATGTTCTCTTTGGTGATCAGCTGATACGGCACGTCGATGATTTTTTCCACTTTCTCGCCGTTCGCCAGCTTGATGGCCGCGTCGACTGCGCCTTCCCCCTGGCCTTTCGCATCCTGGAAGATGGTGGCGATCATTTTGCCGCTCTTCAGCATCTGCAGCGCATCCGGGGTGCCATCCACACCAGCGATGAGAATATGGTTCGGGTTTTTGCCCAGTGCCTGCAGGGCGCCGATCGCCATTTCATCGTTGTTGGAGGCGATGGCCTGGATATCCTCACCGCTGGTCATCCAGTTGCTGACCACGTCCACCGCGTCATTGCGGGTAAATTTCGCGGTCTGCTTCTGGACGATTTTGATGTTCGGGTATTTCGCCACCACCTCTTCCACCCCTTTGGTGCGGTCACGGGTAGATTCATTCGCCAGGTCGCCGAGCAGGATCGCCACATTACCCTTACCGTTCATCGCTTTCGCCAGCGCTTCCATCTGCAGACGGCCAGCAAGGATGGAGTCCGACCCCACATAGGCCATCTTGTCGGTCAGCTCCGCCTGCGGGCGACGGTTCACAAACACCAGCGGGATCCCGGCTTTGGTGGCCTGATCCATGATCGGTTTCACCGCATTGGTATCCACCGGGTTGACGATAATGGCGTCCACCCCCTGGCCGATAAAGTTTTGCACCTGCTGCAGCTGCTGGGAGACATCCCCTTTCGCGTCCTCGATCTGCGATTTAACCCCATCTTTTTTCATCTCTTTTTGCATCGAGGTCCGCAGGATCGTCAGGAAGTTATCGTCAAACAGCGCCATGGAGACGCCAATAGAGACGTCTTTTGCCATAACCACCGCAGGCAGCATGCAGGCTAACAAAGAGGCAACAATCGTTTTCTTAATATTCATAGTTGATCCTTGATTTTGTAGGTACGCCGGTGAATGAAACAAAATGAAAAATTAATTTCAGTTACGTTGCGGCAAATGTCTGCTGCGATGTCGACGGCACTGCGGATCCTCTCGCACTCCCTCGTGATCTAAATCACAAATAACGGCTGTTTTATCATCACTTTTTTGAAACGTCAGTCCATTTACACCGCACTCTGGATTTCAGACCATTTATTTCATTAACAAGACATTTGAAACTTTTATAAGTAAATAACTGAAATGAAAATTTTAAAACCATGCAGTAACAGAATTTTGACAGACATCTAACATTGCCGCATAAATGAGCGAAAAATGAGAGGCAGACAACGCTTTGAAGCGATCGCTTCCCCGCCAGGCTGGTATTTACCCGCCAGGGATAGTCATGCGGTCAGGAGGGGATACGCCGACCGACTCAGTCGACGTTTTCGGCGCTGTAGAGGATAAAGTCGACTTTACCGTCGGCATAGGTTTGCGGCTGGTAGCCGGACTCCAGATGGCGCAGCATCAGGTCGATCGCCAGCTGGGCGTGCTGGCGGGTGTTCTGATCGAGCGTTAACGCCAGACTCCCCTTCGCCAGCTGCTGCCGGGTGGTGTTGTAACGCTCATGGGTGATCCAGCAGACGTCGCCTTCGCGGCGGTGGCGGGCCAGCGCCTCGGCAATCTGGGTATTGCCAAGCCCGGTGTTATAGATCCCAACAATATTCCGGCTGCGGCACAGGGCTTGCTCCACGAGGCGAGTGATCTGCTCCCGCCGCTCCTCACCCGCCAGCACGTCGCTGAGCTGCAGGTGGGGAAAGCGCTGGCTCAGCACCTCGCGAAACCCCTGAATGCGCAGGCGATGCGCGCTGTAATCTTGCCGGCCGCTGACCATCAGCACCTCGCCGGGCCGCGGCGTCATTCTCCCCAGCATTAACCCCGCCGTGCGGCCAGCCTGCAGCTGATTGATCCCCACGTGGCAGAGTCGGTCGGCGCCGGGCAGGTCCGTCGCCAGGGTGATCGCCGGGACGCCCGCCTCCCGGCAGCGGCGCAGCGCGTCGTGCACCGCGGGATGGTCATTGCCGAAGACGATGATCCCCTGACGCTGCTGGCAGCTGCGCACAATGCGCCGGGCCAGCGTCGTCGGCTGCGACTCCGGGACAAAGGTGCGGTGCAGGGTCAAACGGCGATAGCCGAGGCTATCCGCCACGGCGGCAAAATCCTGCGCCAGCTGGGGAAAGAAGAACGAGTCATTGCTGCTGAGAAAGACCTCAACCTGCCAGGGAAAGCGGTGCTCCTCCGGCAGGATCCGCTTCAGCCCCGCCTCGCGCGCCGCCTGCAGCACTTTGCGGGTGGTCTGCGGCGATACGCCGCCGCGTTCGTTCAGCACCCGGTCAACGGTGGCCACGCCGACGCCAATCTGTCTGGCCAGCATCGCCAGTGAAATGTTTTTCATCGCCCCTCTCTTCATGATGGAAATCCATCAAAACGGCAGTGTCAGTGAGTTTAGCAAACCGATTATGGTGGCAACGTCCCCTCGCCATTCTGGAGAAAAAAATGATCTGCAAACGTTTTGCCCTGGTAGGCAGTGGTTTTATCGGTCAGGTTCATGCCGCCAGTCTTGCCCGTCATGAAGGAAGTGCGCTGACGATGGTGGCCGACGCCGCCCCGGAGCGCGCCCAGGCGCTGGCCGCCCGCTATGGCGCCCGGGCGGTGACAGTGAGCGAGGCGATCCATAGCGACGCCATCGACGCGGTGCTGATCGCCAGTTCAACCCCGTCACATGCCGAACTGCTGGAAGCCGCCGCCCGGGCGGGCAAGGCGGTCTATTGCGAAAAACCGATCGACCTCTCCCTGGCGCGCGCCCGCGAGGTGGTGGAGCGGGTGCTCCCCCTGAATGTGCCGGTGACTGTCGGCTTTAACCGGCGCTTCGACAGCAGCCATCAGCAGCTCCGCCGCCAGCTGGAGCAAGGGCTGATCGGCCGGGTCGAGCTGGTGCAGATGGTCTGCCGCGCCTCCAGCATGCCGCCGCTCGATTATCTGCGCAGCTCCGGCGGCCAGATGCGCGATCAGGCGATCCACTTCTTCGATCTCCTGCGCTTTCTCACTGGCGATGAAGTGCGCACCGTGGCGGCGATGGGCGCGGCGCTGGCCCTGCCGGACATCGCCGAATTTGGCGATGTCGACACCTCTATCCTGATGATGCAGATGCGCGGCGGCGCGCTGGCGCAGCTGGACAACACCCGCCGCACCGGCCACGGGTACGATGAACGGATCACGCTGCTGGGCGCCGAAGGCGCGCTGGAGTCCGGCAGCCAGTCGCCGGCGGGCCCTACCCTGTGGCGCGGCAATCAGCGCATTGAGCCGGGCCTGTGGCCGGACTGGTTCAGCCGGGTACAAGGATCTTATTATCAGCATCTTGACGCCTTTATTCGCACCCTGAATGGTGAAACCGTGGCCGACCTGCCCGGCTTGCTGGACGGCCTGCAGGCGCAGGCCATTGCCGAAGCGGCGATTCAGTCCCTGCAGCGCGGCCAGTTTGTCGCCGTCGACGACTGTTGCTGAGCGGGTGTAAGGCAACCGCAATCAGGCGCTGTACCAGCCTTTATGCCGGGCGGCGGCGACGCCTTGCCCGGCCTACAGAACACAGGCATTAATACACTGTAGTATCAAACGGTTGCATAGATATCCCAGGCCCGTGCAAGCGCAGCGCCGCCGGGCAAGGACAGCGGGCGCGGAGCCGCTTTTATGCCGGGCGGCGGCGACGCCTTGCCCGGCCTACATAACACAGGCATTAATACACTGTAATATCAAACGGTTGCATAGATATCGTAGGCCCGTGCAAGCGCAGCGCCGCCGGGCAACAGACATCCGGCATCGTACGCGTCCTGGCGCCGGACAATGGCAGATACGCTCGCGCTGTCTGCAAACCAAAGCCCGGCCAACCCTTAGCGTTCTTCGTTAAACACCGCGCCCACCTGGCGCCGCACCTCATCCATCACCTGCAGATTCTGCAGCACCCGACTGAGCGGCCGCAGCGGCGAGTCCTGCAACCCCTGCCCGATGCACCAGGCAAAATGCTCCGCCTGCCAGAACAGCTGGTCGTAGCGATTGCGCGGCTCTTCCCAGCGCAGCGCCTGTCCACCCTGGCTGGCGGCGAGCGTGAAGCCGCCGGGGGCATAGAACTGGCCGTCGAGCGTCAGGGTCGCCTGGCGTCCGGCCACCACCGCCCCGCCCGGCGTGTTGCTGAATAACGTGGTGTTTAACAAGCCCTGCATCCCGTTCTGCCAGCCGAACAGCATCGACGTCTGACCGTTAAGCCCCTCCGCCGTGGCGCTGCCGCGGGCGACAATCTCCTGCGGCATGCCGCCCACCATCAGCGCAAACGAGGTTAAATAGCTGCCGAGGTCCATCATCGGCCCGCCGGCAAGGTCGGCATTGAAGATACGGTGGTCGGGGGTGAAATACTCGCCGTGATCGGCCAGCAGGGTATGCAGGTCGCCGAGCGCCCCATCCTCCAGCAACTGGCGGATCACATCATATTTCGGCGCGTAATCGCACCACATCGCCTCCAGCGCGACTCTCCCCTGCCGGGTGGCTTCGGCCTGCAGCTCACGCCCTTCGCCGAGGTTGAGCGCGAAGGGCTTCTCAATCAGCACGTGTTTACCCGCCTTCAGCCCCTGCATGCCGTCGGGAAAGTGATGGTTGTGCGGCGTTGCAATATACACCGCATCAATATCCGGGCGTGCCAGCATCTCCTCCACCTGGCCGTAAGCCTGGGGGATCCCCCATTCCGCGGCCACCCGGTCGGCCTTCGCCTGGCTGCGGGAGGCCACCGCCACCACCTGCTGCCGGCTGTAGGTTTTCAATGCATGAACAAAGCGCTCGGCGATCCAGCCAGGACCGATAATGCCCCAGCGCAGGATGGGAATGCTCTGCGCCGCCGGCCGGCGCGGGATCGGTAAGTGTGAGGGAAACATAGCGGCTCCTTAGTCTTTAACCACGTTCACCCAGCGACGGCTGGCCATCGAGGCTTCAATCGCCGACAGCACGCGCTGATTCTGCAAACCAAATTCGAAGTTGGGATAGCAGTCGTCCTCCCCGCAAATCCCCTGCACCAGGTCATGCACTTCGATCACCTTGACGTCAAAATAGCCCAGCCCGCCGCCGCCAAAATCGAAGCCGAAGAAGCCGGCATAGGCCGGGATCTGGCTCCCGGCATACAGCGTCTTAAAGCCGCGGTCGTGTTTGTCATCGTTGAAGCGATACACCTGCAGCTCGTTAAAGCGCTCCCCGTCCATATACAGCGTGCCTTCGGTGCCGGAGACCTCCCAGAACACGCCGAAGATCCGCCCGGCGGCAATGCGCGAGGCCTCAATCACTCCCGCCGCGCCGCTGTCGAAACTGACCAGGCACTGAACCTGATCGTCATTTTCCACTTCCCGCCACTCGGCATCGGCCGCGACCCGGCTGGCATACCCGGCATCGCTCTGCGGCACCGGACGCTGGCGCAGGCAGGTTTGCGCGCTGGCGGTCACTTCGCGGATCCCGCCCAGCAAAAACTGGGCGACCGACAGGGTATGGGCGCCGAGGTCGCCAAGCGCCCCGCTGCCGCCGAGGGTTTTCGAGCAGCGCCAGGACCAGGGCAGGTTCGGGTCGTTATAAAACCCCTGATCAAAGGTGCCGCGAAAGCGCACCGGTTCGCCAATATCGCCCCGGGCGATAATCTGCTTTGCCAGCAGCGCCGCCGGCGTTTTGATGTTGTTAAAGGCCACCATGGTCTTCACCCCCGCGCGCCGTGCCGCCTGCGCCATCTCCTGCGCCTGCTGCTCGTTGACCGCCAGCGGCTTCTCGCAATAGACATGTTTACCCGCCGCGATCGCCGCCATCGCCATTGTGTAGTGAAGATGGTTCGGCGAGGTGATATCCACCACATCAACCTGCGGATCGTTTACCAGCTCGCGCCAGTCGCCGTAGGCCTTTTCCGCCCCCAGTTTCGCCGCATGGCGTTTGGCCATCGCCTGATCCTGATCCGCCAGCGCGTAGAGATGCGGGCGCTTCGGCAGATCGGGATAAAACATCGCCGCGCGACGGTAAGCGTCGGCGTGTGCCTGACCCATAAAACCCGAGCCGATAAGACCGATATTTAACCGCGCGCTCATGATGCATGCTCCTCTGACGGTGAAAGGGAAGATAAATGGTGTGCCAGCCAGGCAAAGGCGCGGCTGGCGGTGGCCAACGGCGGCGCCATCGCCGGGTCCTGCTCGGCTTCGATAATCAGCCAGCCGCGGTAGTCACTGCGCCGGACGAAGTCGAGGATCGGCGCATAGTCGATGCAGCCGTCGCCTGGGATGGTAAACAGCCCGGCGCGCACCGCCTCGTTAAAGCTCAGGTTTTCACGATACAGACGCCCCAGCACCTGCGGACGCACGTCTTTCAGATGCAGATGGCGGATACGGTGGCCATATTTTTGCAGCACGCGCGGGATCTCGACCCCGGCGACAAAGGCGTGCCCGGTATCAAACGCCAGCCCGACGTTGTCATGGGTATGGGACAGAAACCGCTCCAGCTCGTCATCGTGCTCCACCAGCATCATCAGATGATGGTGATAGGCCAGCTGGAGGCCATAGTCGCGCAGCAGCAGGTCAGCAAAGGTATTTAGCTTGTGGCAATACGCCGCCAGGCTGACGCGGCTTAACGGCGGCGAGAGTGAAATAGGCTCATCAAGCGGGGTTTCACCCGGCAGTTGCCCGCACTCGCCGTAAACCATCACCCTCGCGCCGAGCTGCCGGAGGAGCTGCGCGTGCTCCCGCACCGTCTCCAGCTCCGCTTCCACGCTGCGGTCGGCCAGCAAGCCGCTGTACCAGCCGGACGCCAGGCGCAGGTCAGCCGCCGCCAGCAGCGGGCCCAGCGTCTCTGCCTGGCGGGGAAATTTCCGTCCTAATTCAATGCCCTGATAGCCCGCCTCCCGCGCCTCGCGCAGGCAGGTATCCAGGGGGATATCGCCGCCTAAATCCTCCAGCACATCGTTGGTCCAGCACAGGGGGCTCACGCCCCACTGCAGATGCTCTGTCGCCATCTTGTTCTCCTTTTCACCCTGTGGTCTTGTCTGGCGTCACTATAAGCAGGCGACGACCGACGATGAAAACGGAGAAATGATGGAAATCCATCATTGCGCTGGCGATATATCCGCTATTTCAGGTAACCCTGAAAAATAAATGGAAATAATGCTTGCCGCCAGCTTATTTTGCGGATAAAAATTACTGGCTTAATAACCCGACTCAGAGGTTATCCCTTTCATTCGAAATATGATGATAGCAATATGAAAAAAACTCAACACCGCACCGGTGCGGGCTTTAGCCGCGCGCCCAGGCCTGGCCTGCTGTTATTTGCGTAAGTGACAAATAGCCACTTTTAAAACATCAATTACTTAACATTCTCTCTGCAATAATATGACAAGCAGCGGGAAGGCTCTGTGATAAATAAGCTCAGGGTAATGATGCTTTACCAATAAATACCCCATCTCCTTCCTGCTAGTTATTTATCAGGAATGACTGCGGTTATATTTATTCTGACGCCACCGGGAGAATGCACCAATGTGTATCAACCTTTATGACAATGCGCGCCGCTATCGCGATGAGAAACAATAAGATGAATAAGACCTGGCTTTTCACCACCCTCACCCTGGCGCTGGCCGCCGCCGCGCCGGCCCACGCCATTAGCGCGAAATACCGGGAACAGCTTGAACGTTCCGGTTGCACGCAGATGACCGACGGGACCACCTGCGATATTCATAAAACCAAAGCCGAGAATGCCGCCGCCGTGCAGCACGCCAGTAGCGGCTTCGGCCCCTGGGTAGGCACCTGGTATGTTTATACGGAGTATGGCAATAAAATTGATGAGATTGTCGTCACCGCTAAAACGGTGAAAACCCATGGTCATCTGGTCGAGGAGGCGAAAGCCAGCCAGGGTAAACTGACTTTCCGGGTGAAAGACTCGTCCTTTACGCTGAACGACGCCTTTAACGGCGTCTGGGCAAACGGCAGCCAGCGCGGCACGTTGCAAAAAGTCCTGTAATAACATCGCCCTGCCGACAGGATGGGGATAATGCTGGAAGGACCTCCCGGCGCAGGCCGGGAGGGAGTGCAACGGATTACTTCTGCGGACGCATGGCCGGGAAGAGGATCACGTCGCGGATGGTATGGCTGTTGGTAAACAGCATCACCATGCGGTCGATACCGATACCCAGACCCGCAGTCGGCGGCAGGCCGTACTCGAGGGCAGTCACGTAATCTTCGTCGTAGAACATCGCTTCGTCATCGCCCGCCGCTTTGGCGTTCACCTGATCCTGGAAGCGCTGCGCCTGATCTTCGGCATCGTTCAGCTCGCTGAAACCGTTACCGATTTCGCGGCCACCGATGAAGAATTCGAAGCGGTCAGTGATTTCCGGGTTCACGTCGTTGCGGCGCGCCAGCGGGGAAACTTCCGCCGGGTATTCGGTGATGAAGGTTGGCTGAATCAGATGCGCCTCCGCCACTTCGTCAAAGATTTCGGTGACGATACGTCCCAGACCCCAGCTTTTCTCTACCTGAATACCGAGAGATTCCGCCAGCGCTTTCGCCGCGTCGAAGTTATCCAGATCCGCCATGTTGGTTTCCGGACGGTGTTTCTTGATCGCTTCGCGCATGGTCAGTTTTTCAAACGGCTTGCCGAAATCAAACACCTGGTCGCCATATGGCACTTCGGTTTTGCCCAGCACCGTCTGCGCCAGGGTGCGGAACAACGACTCGGTCAGTTCGATCAGGTCTTTGTAGTCCGCATACGCCATATACAGTTCCATCATGGTGAACTCTGGGTTATGGCGTACCGAGATCCCTTCGTTACGGAAGTTACGGTTGATTTCAAACACGCGTTCAAAACCGCCAACCACCAGACGTTTCAGATACAGTTCCGGCGCGATGCGCAGGTACATATCCAGATCCAGCGCGTTGTGATGGGTGATGAACGGACGGGCGGACGCACCGCCAGGGATCACCTGCATCATCGGCGTTTCGACTTCCATAAAACCGCGAGCCACCATGAACTGGCGCATGGTCGCGAGGATCTGCGAGCGAATACGGAACGTATGACGCGACTCTTCGTTGGCGATCAGATCCAGATAGCGCTGGCGATAGCGAACTTCCTGATCCTGCAGGCCGTGGAATTTATCCGGCAACGGGCGCAGGGCTTTGGTCAGCAGACGCAGTTCGGTGCAGTGGATGGAAAGTTCGCCGGTTTGCGTTTTGAACAGCTTGCCGCGGGCGGCGATGATGTCGCCGAGGTCCCATTTTTTAAACTGTTCGTTGTAGACGCCTTCCGGCAGGTCATCGCGCGCCACGTACAGCTGAATGCGGCCGCCGACGTCCTGGAGGGTGACGAAGGAGGCTTTGCCCATCACGCGGCGGGTCATCATCCGGCCAGCCACTGCAACTTCAACGTTCAGGGAAGCGAGTTCATCGTTATCCTTCGCATCGAATTCAGCATGCAATTGGTCAGAGGTATGATCGCGACGGAAGTCGTTGGGGAAGGCTACGCCCTGCTCACGCAGTGCAGCCAGTTTTTCGCGACGAGTTTTCAGTTCATTATTAAGGTCAATGGCCTCATCGGCACCTTGTGCTTGTTGTTCAGACATATGGATTCCTCATAACCTTGCTTTCAAACTAGCTTCGATATATTGAACCAGGTCACCCTTCCGCGCGGCCTGTCTCTGGAAAGACACCAGAGCACAATCTTAACGATCCTGGATTCACTCCAAGCTGATCTCACTCAGCTATGGCTTCAGTAACGGTATTTTTTATCGTTGGCCTCCGCGCATGCCAGAATATCCTCCTCCTGTTCACTAAGCTGTGCAAGGAGCGACTTCGCGCTCCGCTGTTGATGTAATGCCCCCGGTCGCGCTGCGCTTACCGGGGCTACGAATCGCGGCCCGGATAAGGCGTTTACGCCACGAGCCGTGACGCGCGTCAGGCGCCGCCGCCGGAAACTTCACCGGCAGCCGCACGGCGTTTGCCGACGCTACAGGCCGCGGCAAAGGCGATAACGACCATCACCGCCACGCAGCCGAGGGTCCATTCACCCATCTGCGAGAAGAAATGCTGATAGGCAGCAATCGCCGTATCGCTGATTTGCGATTCGGTGGTTTGCTGCGCCACCACCCCGGCCAGCCAGTTGGCCACCGCGCCGGTGGCCAGCATATAGATCCCGGTCAACACCCCGGTGACGCCGGGCATGTTCAGACGGGTGATTTGCGCCATCGCCACCGGGTCGATAAACAGTTCGGCAAAGCCCATCATCGCCAGCCCGGCAACCATCATGCCCATCGAGGCCTGGCCGTCAGCCGCGCCGTGGCGGGCATTGAGCGCCAGCAGCATAAAGCCGCCGCCCATCAGCAGCAGGCCGAAAGCGAATTTCAGCCAGACGCGCAGCACCGAACGCACGCTGCCTTCCGGGCGCATCAGCCACGCCAGCACCACGCCGGCCGCCATCACCGCCACCGCGTTGACCGACTGGAACAGCGCGGTCGGCACGTCCCAGTTCAGCAGGCGACGATTGACGAAGTGGTCGATAAACAGGCTAATCGAGCTCCCGCCCTGCTGCGCCAGCACCCAGAACAGCGTCCCGGCGAGCATCAGCAGGACGATCTGCCACAGCGCGCGACGATGCTCCGGGGCTTTGATCATGATCCGCGCCACCATCTGGGCGGCGAACAGGCAGACGATCGCCAGCAGATAGCCGGACCAGTTGTTTTGCAGCAGCAGCGTGAAGAACACCGGCGCCAGGCACAGCATCACCAGCAACCAGCCCCAGGTCGGCAGCACGAATTTCACCGCCCGTAGCGCCGGTTTATCCACGCCGCGGGTATGCCGGAAATGGCGGCTGCCGCTTAGGAAAATCATCAGGCCGATGAACATACCGATCCCCGCCAGGGCGAAGCCGATATGCCAGCCGTACCACTGCGCCGCCAGTCCACAGGCGATGGGCGCGGCAATCGAGCCGACGTTGCCGGCGGCGTACAGCAGCGAGAAGCCGCCGTCGCGACGCGGGTCGTCGTGAGCGTACAGTTCGCCGAGCAGGCAGCTGATATTGGATTTGAACAGGCCGTAGCCGCAGATAATGATCGCCAGCGCGACGTACAGGCTCCATACCGAGGTCGACTCGACGCCCAGCACCACGTGGCCGAGGGTCATCAACAGCGCCCCGGCAATCACCGCCGTGCGGTTGCCGAGCAGGCGGTCGGCAAGCCAGCCGCCGAGAATAGGGGTTACGTAAACTAAAGATGCGTAGGCGCTGAACAGACTGATGGCGTGGCTATCGTCAAAGCCAAGCTGGTGGGTGAGGTAAAGGATGAGTAAGGCGCGCATGCCGTAAAAGCTGAAGTACTCCCAGATCTGGATCGCTACGATGTAGTAAATCGCGCGCGGCTGTGAGGGTGTTTTCATAGGTTCTCCTTGCAGCGTGAAAAAAGGGAAGTGGCAAGCCACTTCCCTTGTAGTGCGTCTATTACTTGTTGTTCTCTTCTTTCAGCACTTTAACGGTGTAACGACCATCCGCCTGACGGTATGCCCCGTGGATATCGGTTTCGAAGCCCGGGTAGTGAGCGCCGATTTCGCACAGCATCTGCAGGAATTCCAGCACCGGGCGGCTTTCTTCGGTGATCATTTCACCCGGCATCACCAGCGGTACTCCCGGAGGATACGGCAGGATCATGTTGGCGTTGACGCGGCCGACCATCTCTTCGAGGTACACTTCTTCCGTCTGACCGTGCAGCTCTTTCTGGAACGCGGCATACGGGGTCATCACCATGGATGGCAGCACTTCGAATGCGCGGAACATCAGGTCCGGCAGGTTGTGATGCTCAACCAGTTTATGAATGTTCTGCGCCAGGTCCTGAATACGCATGTTTTCATAGAATTCAGGATCTTCGCGGTACAGCGACGGCAGCATGTTTTTCACCCGCAGGTTCAGGTCGAACGCGCGTTTGAAGTCGGTCAGCGCACGCAGCAGGCTCAGCGCTTTGGTTTTGTCGATACCGATGCTGAACAGGAACAGCAGGTTGTACGGACCGGTTTTCTCCACCACGATGCCGTGTTCGTCGAGATATTTCGCCACGATGCTTGCCGGAATACCGAAATCATCCATGGTGCCGTCTTTCTTCATCCCCGGCGTCAGCAGTGTGACTTTGATCGGGTCGAGGTACATGTGCTCGTTATCGATGTTTTTGAAACCGTGCCATGCGCTGTCAGAGCGCAGCGGCCAGCATTCAGCGCCATCGATATGCTCCGGCTGCCAGACGTCGAAGAACCAGCCGTCAGATTCGCCTTTCAGACGTTTGATCTCTTTACGGAACTTGATGGAACGTTCGATAGAGCCGTCGATCAGACGCTTACCGGCGTTACCCTTCATCATCGCCGCCGCGGTTTCGGTGGACGCCACGATCCCATAATGCGGAGAGGTGGTAGTGTGCATCATGTAGGCTTCGTTGAAGGTCTCTTCGTTAACGTCACCTTTCACGTGGATCATCGACGCCTGGGAGAATGCCGCCAGCAGTTTGTGCGTGGACTGGGTTTCGTAAATCACTTTCCCTTCGACGCGGCCGCCGCTCATCCCGCATTTGCCTTCATAGATCGGCGAGAAGTTGGTGTAAGGCACCCATGCGGAGTCAAAGTGGATGGATTTCACATCCAGGGTTTTCTTGATGAAGTCGGTGTTATACAGCAGGCCATCATAGGTCGAGTTGGTGATAACGGCGTGTACCGGCCAGGTCGCGTTCGGCGTCTCTTTCACACGCTTGGCGATAGTCGCGTGCTGGAATTCGCTCTGCGGAATACCGCCGAGGATACCGTAGGCGTTACGGGTCGGGCGGAAGTAGATCGGCGTAATGTCGCTCATCATCATCAGGTGAGTCAGCGATTTGTGGCAGTTACGGTCAATCAGCACGGTGCTGCCGGCCGGCGCGGAGTACATGCCGACGATTTTGTTAGCAGTAGAAGTACCGTTGGTCACCATGTAGCTGCGTTCAGCGTTAAAGACGCGAGCGATATATTCTTCCGCTTCTTTGTGCGGGCCGCTGTGGTCCAGCAGAGAACCCAGTTCAGAAACCGAAATGGAGATATCGGATTTCATGGTATTCGGGCCAAAGAAATCATAGAAAATGCTGCCTACCGGGCTTTTCTGGAACGCGGTACCGCCCATGTGGCCAGGGGTACAGAAGGTGTATTTACCTTCACGGACATATTTGAACAGCGCTTTGGTCAGCGGCGGCAGAATGGTGTCGATGTATTCGTCAGTGTTCTGTTTGATTTTGTTCGCGATATCTTCCGCCGCGCCCAGCGCATATTCGAAGAAGCGAACCTGCATGCGCAGATCGTTCAGGCTAACGTCCAGGGTGGAGTAGGTGTTAGCGAACGCGTACAGCGGCATGTACTCATTCATTTTGCTGATTTCTTCGCACAGTTCGAGATTGTATTTATCCCAGTCGAAGATCACGCCGCACAGACGAGAGTTGTTTTCGATAAGTTTTAATAAGTCGTCACGGTCGTTCGGGTAGACAATACGGAAGTCCAGGCGTTCGAGAGCACGATGCAGTTCACGGATGGGTTCTTCTTTGAAGTAAACACCCATGTGATTCATGATTGCAATAACGTTCATAGTCAAATCTCCAGATGTAGAAAGCCCCTCCCGTCGCGTTGTGACAGGTGATGGAAGGAGCCTCAGGAAAACGGGTTACTGATTAGTGCGCGTTAGCGGGGCTGTTGTTATCCGTTGCGTTGTTCTGCTGGCGCTGGTGCATTTTGCGACCGTAGAACATCAGGATAATCAGGCTAACGATAAAGGTGCCGGCCAGTTCGAAGGAGCTTGCGCCCATCAGCGCGATGAAGCAGAACACGCAACCCAGTACCGAACAAATCAGGCTAACGAAGTTACGGATGTTGATGCCTTCGAAACGAATCAGGTCAACACAGGAGTAGAAGTAAGGCAGCATGGTCAGCAGTACTGCGATACCGGTCAGTTCGCCGAACAGGTCGGAGGCTTTACCACCGGCGGAGTTCATCAGGGTAATCAGCACCATCAGCGCGGTCATTTTCACCGCCGCCAGCAGCAGGCCTTTTTTCGGAATACCGTTGCTATCAAGCTCACCGTACACTTTCGGGAAGTTACCGTCGTTGGCGGCACGTACACCGGCCTGGCCAACCAGCATCATCCACGAGCCCAGAGACGTCAGGCAAGCGAAGGCAGTGAAAGCGGAAACCATCGGAGCAGCCCAGCCGCCGAGAATGGTAGAGGCGCTAATCGCGAACGGCGCACCGGATGCGGCCATCTGAGAAGCAGGATACATACCGGCGATAACCTGAGTCGCGGCGATATAGACGATACCGGCCATCGCAGTACCCAGCATGGTAGCCAGCGGGACGGTACGTTTCGGGTTTTTTACCATCCCGGTACTGACGGCGGCGGATTCGACGCCAACGAAGGCCCACAGGCAGAGCAGGATACTTTTAATGACCGCGTGGCTATCGGTGGTGCTGGAGGTGTTCCAGTTCGCCTGATAGGTCGCTGCGTCAAACCAGTGCCAGCCGACAACCGCGGTCATCACCACTGGAATAAGCACCAGTACCAGACCAATAGTGGTCAGACGGCTGACCCAGGTCCCGCCGAGCATATTAACGAAAGTAAAGATCCACACGATGGCAATACAGGCAATACCTGCTGGCACCGGGTTATTTAAAATTGGGAAGAACGTAGATAGATAAGAAACTGCGGTAATCCCGATGGCCAGGTTACCAATCCAGTTTGCATGATAATAAAGCACACCAGTCTGGAAACCGAATGCGGGAGATATTTCCCCGGCGTAGGCAATTGGACCACCCTGTTGCGGGTTCTTAGTGGCCAGTCGGGCATAAACATAAGCCAGAGACATCGCACCAATAATTGAAATTACCCAGCCCCAAATGGCAATACCACCGATGCTGGCCAGGTTCGCAGGTAATAATGCAATACCGCTCCCCATCATATTACCGGCGACGACACCGGTACAGGCAAATAGCCCGATCTTCTTGGCAGAACTCATGGTTGTTTTTCTCCTAAGTTTATTTGGGAGGTACAGATCATGATACAGAACCATTAATTGACCCGACCAACTGCCAACAAGATTACTGATTTGTACGAGATAAGTCCTAAAGATAAAGTGAAATAACAACAAACATCAGACAAATGATATTTTGAGCTTTTTCGCTTAACATATAAACATGACAACAGGGTGTCAGAAAAAGATAAACATTGTTGTATTACATGCAGTTAGAGGTAGGATGGCGTGTTACTTAACTGTTATTTAAAGCCTCCAGAATGCTAAATATAAATAACAACCAGAGGCTTCATGAGAAACATAAATTTAACCTCACCACGCCAAAAACCTTGCGCGTGATGAGGGTTTACTTATTCTGAAGAGAGGAAATTATCGAGATACGGAACCACCCGGTTAACCGACGTCTGGAAAACGCCGTTTTCTATCCAGTACAGCGTATCTCCGCCGGGGCGTAAATTAAACGCGGTGATGTAAGAATCGGCAGCCAGCCGGTTCTCACCTTTCATCTCATAGACTTTGCCTAACAGCACATAATTCAGCCACGACATTTCTAAATCGATTGCACTGTTAATCGCGGTATTCGCTTCGTCGACTTTGCCTTTACCGAGCATATCCACCGCTTTTATTTGGTAATAAATCGCCATGTCTTTAATACCCGGCATCTCCCCTACCCGCTCAACTTCACTGTAGAGGGCGGCCAGCTGTTTATCATCCAGCGGCTGCTGCGAATGGCGTAATACATCCACCAGCGTTTTTTCGGCATAGGCGTAAATAAAATCCGGTGCCCGCTTAATCACATCGTCCAGCAGACTGCTGGCCTTGCTTAATGAATCGACATCGCCCTTCATTAACAACTGATGCGACTGGTAGAAGTAGGTTAACGCCACGCTTTGCGACGGCTGATACTGCCTGAGCATCGCCTGCATCCGCGCCGGCCACGGCTGCGTCAGCGCATCTGACAGGCTGTTCATCAGATCGTTCTGAATGGTCAGCTGGTTGTCATTGGTCACAAAGTAGCGTTTATCCAGCATCGTCGAGCTGTCAGCGTTATCCACCAGCTGGACCGACATAAAGCATTGCTGTGCCCGGTAGTGGCGCTGATTGACGAACTCAATGGTCAGCGTTTTCCCGGAACTGCTCGGCTCATTGATGTTGTAGTCCGTTTTGTCATGCACCATAAAGGTCGAGAAGGTGTTTAGCGAGGTGGTGATCAGACTGGCCAGGCCGACCGCGTAGGAGTGCTGCGACGACCAGTTGGTGCAGGAGTTACCATTGACCAGGTGGATATCGATATCACGCGGATTGAGCAACAGGCGCGCCTTGTTAACCGGCGGCCGCGACTCTATGCTCGACAGCGCCACCAGCGCCACGCAGGTGCCCAGCGCCAGCAGAAACAGCCCCCACACCAGAGCGGTAGTGAGACGTTTGCGGGTTGACGGCGCGCTGGCGACGGCAGGCGCCGGTGCGGCGAGATCCGCAGGGGGTTCCGGCGTGTCGGGCGGCGCAGCTGCCGCCGGTGGCATGGGCATGTCAGCCGACGGTGAAGACGTCAGCGCCTCCATCTGCGGGGCGAGTTCCTCCCCCTCCTCGGTGCACCAGATCACCGGCACCGTGAGCTTATACCCCCGTTTGGGTACCGTCGCGATGTACTCAAGGCTAACGTCATCGCCGTCTTTGAGCGACTTGCGCAGTTCGGAAATACTCTGCGTGACGACGTGGCTGGTCACAACGTTACGGGTCCAGACGTTTTCGATAAGCTCGTCCCGGCTAAGCACTTCCCCCGGATGGCGAGCAAAAAAGACCAGAAGGTCGATTAAACGCGGTTCAAGGGTAAGCTGGCGCCCCTTCCTGCTGATTTGGTTTACAGAGGGGGTTACCAGCCATTCACCGACGCGAACAACAGGTTGTAGCATACAAGAAAGCCCCAGACAAAAAGGGAAAGGCGCGATGATAACACATTTGTCCTACCTATTTTTGCCAGGGGTCACTCCCTCAGGCATTAGGTCGGAATTCGCCTTTTGCGACAATGAAAAGCAATATTTCATTAACATCGTGATCATGAAATTTATATATAGCGATAAAAACGCGTTTTCGCTGGCGAGATTGCCGGTGGAAATTCCCGTCGCAGATAAAAAAATAAGCCTGGAGGCTTAACGCGCTCCAGGCTCAGTCTGTCGCGCGCCGCGATGGCACGCTTTAAAAAGGTTATTTATACACTTCCGCTGTGGCTTCGAAGTTAGGACCATGCTCGCGCGCAGCGGTAATCACGTAATATTTTCCGCCTTTCTCATCGGCCAGCTTAGAAAGCTGATCGTGCAGATCGGAAGGCGAAGAGAACTCGCCACCAGACGGCCCTACCGAGATCGGTCCGACCTTGGTCAGTTTGAAGTGTTTCACTTCTTCTTTGGTGATCAACTGCGCGGCGGACGCGCCAAATGCAACGGCGGAAAGGGCTAACGCGACTATCACTTTTTTCATCCTGCAATCTCCTTGGAATTAGCCTTCAGTCAGGCTCTTTCAGTATAGACGGCGATTTACTGAGCGTGCTACCGATGCGCTTATTTTTTGGCCGAAGCGTTCAGTAACGCGGCGGTACCCCTTCCGGACGGGTCTTAAAACGCCGGTGTAGCCACATATATTGCTCGGGCGCCATCAGGATGCACTGTTCGATGATCTGATTCATCCATGCCGCCGTGACCTCTGCACTCGCCAGCGGCGGCGTGCGCTCCGGCGTCAGGGAGATCAGCTCATACCCCATGCCGTTGGGCTTGCGCCGCGGAACAAACGGCACAATTGTCGCCCCGGACATTTTCGCCAGCATCCAGGTGCCGGTGGTGGTCGCCGCCTGCTCGACGGCAAACAGCGGCGCAAAAACGCTGCTGGCCGGACCGTAATCGTGATCTGGCGCATACCAGAGGATCTCCCCCTCCTTTAGCGCCCTGACCATCCCTTTCAGATTTTTTCGATCCAGCATGGTCTTGTTAGAGCGCAAGCGTCCCCAGGTCTGCAGCCAGTCAATCAGCGGATTGTCATTGGGCCGATAGACGCCAATGCCTGGGGTAAACATGCCATACATCCGCGCTCCCATTTCGAGGGTCAGAAAATGGATACCGATCAGTAAGATGCCCTGTTTTTGTTCGAGGAGTTCGATCACCTCGTTAACGCCGCTGGTCTCGGTCCAGCGCGCCACCCGGTGCGTCGGCCAGAACCAGGCCATGCCGGTCTCCATCAGCCCCATGCCCAGCGATTCAAAGTTTTTCACCAGCAGCGCCTCGCGGTCGGCGGCGCTCATCTCGGGAAAGCAGAGTTCGAGATTACGTCTGGCAATCCGCGCGCGGCTTTTCATCACCCGCATCGCCAGCCGCCCAAGCGCCGTCCCCAGACGGTAGATCACCGGATACGGTAATTGCACCAGCAGCCATAAAAAGCCAATTCCCAGCCATAACAGCCAGTAACGCGGGTGCAACAGCGCGCGGGAAAATTTGGGTAAATTTGACATAGTAATCCTGTTAATTCACTCAATAATAGCTGAGCAAAAACCGCGAAATAAAGTAGCGGATCCTGCATGTTATATTTTTCCAATTCGTGCGGTAATACTCAGACACAAAGCGCGTTATTATAAGCCGATTTTAGGATAATTTCAGCCCTTGCGCTTGGGGCTACTCTAGTATTAGACACATTGCGTAAAATTTCCTGATTTATGCATAAATAAATAAACCTAACCTCTACGGCGCGGCCGATTGTCGATAAAATCGCCAGTACATTTGCCTCAGCCTCTCGACCAGTACCTCGTTTACTCACGCTTTATTAGGGCGATAGCAAACGCAAACAGGCCGTTCAGCCCGGTCTGATATGGCCAGCATGCGGTTATTTGTGACTGGGGCAATGGTTAAGCATCGACATTGCTGATCCTTTTCCCAGATATGCTACGTTTACAGCGCTCATTCGACGCAAGTGCCTTTGCCGACGTCGCCGCTTTCAGAAGCCATAGTGAGAAGGAACTATGACAATGAATTATCAATTAGTGAAGCAAGTCAGAGAAAATAACCCATTAAGAAAAAGCTTCATTGACCTTGCCGTTAAGACTTTTGACCTGTCTTTTGAAGAGTGGTATCAGCAAGGTTACTGGACCGACGCCTATATCCCCTACGCCTTTGTCGAACGCAATAAAGTTATCGCTAACGCCTCGGCCAATATCATCGACCTGCGCTGGCAGGGCGAGCCCCGGCGTTATATTCAGATTGGCACCGTGATGACCGAACCGGACCACCGTAATAAGGGATTAGCCGGCCAGCTTATCCATCATATCCTGCAGGACTGGCAGCAGGAGGCGGATGCCTTCTTTTTATTCGCCAATCCCACTACGGTGGATTTTTACCCCAAATTTGGCTTCACCCGCAGCGAAGAGCATCAATATATTATGCCGGTCTCCCCGCGAGCTGGCGATTTTCGCAAACTGAATATGGACAGCGCTGACGATGTCGCCCTGCTCCGTCATTACTATGAAAAATCCAACCCGTTCTCACCGCTGCGGGTGGAGCATAACTTTGGCCTGCTGATGTTTTACTGCTCAGCCTTTATGAAGCATTTCGTCTATTACTCGGCAAAAAATGAGGCGGTGGTTATCGCCATGCAAAACGGTCCGGTGCTGATCTGCTTTGACCTCTTCTGCGAGGAGGGTAAGAGCCTGTCGACGCTGGTCAACGAACTGGCCGATGACCATGTTTACCAGGCCATCCTCGGTTTTACCCCCAGTGAAGACCGGCTCGGCGAGTACGAGAAGATTGAGGGAGAAGATATCCTCTTCGTCTATGACCAGAAGGAAAATCTGTTTAAAGACAGGAAGTTGATGTTTCCTTTACTGGCGCATGCCTGACGACGCTTCGCCGTCAGGCCAATCAGTGATAAGTCACCACGAAGGTCGCGCTGGCGTTCGCCTCGCCCGCTGTCACTGCGGGCTGCGTCTGGATATAGCGGGCCTGATAGGATAAACGGTAGTTCGTCTGACTGCCTTTATTCCCGGACCAGATCTGGCTCACCTGGTTTAGCGGCACCAGCGCGCCGCCGGCACTGAGGATTTGCACGCCAAGTCCGGATGCGCCTTCAGGTTGGTCATCAATTTTAATCACCTCGTTGGCAGCCATGGCGCTGTCCGCCGTCGCGTTAAACTGCATAAACACGCTGCCGACATTTTCACAGTTCGTCAGGTTGATGTTAAAAGGGACCGGGGCGGTGGTGCTGTTGAGCCCGGTAAACGCGGTTTTGTTATGCCGCCCAAGGAAGACGTTAATGTTTTTACTGTCGTCAGTAATCTTGCAGGTGGGTGATTTGACCTGAATACAGAGCCCACTGACGCTGAAGCGCATCGCCTGTACTCCGCCAAGATAAATATCGCCAAGGTAATCGTTAAGGCAATACTCGCCCGGCGGCGGTAGACCGCCGTTGTCGGAAATCCGCCAGAAATAGATGGTCGGTTTTTTATTTTCCGCCTGAAATGCGCGCTGGCCGGAAAATACCGGCGCTGAGGGCCAGGCCGTGAACAGGGGATCGAAATTAATGCCATCCTGTTCCCCCATCTGGAAGCTGTAGCCAATGCCCGGCAGGCGGTCGATGCTGTAGATATCCCCGGGTTTGCCGTCTCCCGCCGGGCCGACCCGTGAGCCGCCGATACTCTGAAACCCGCCGGGCTCGCTGCCGCTGCAGGCGATCTCCCAGCGTTCGTTATTAGTGATAATCATCCCTCCGTAGCTGTATAGCAGGGAGCCGATGGGGCGATTGCTGACGTCAAGGTTGATACTGGCCTGGCTGACGTTCACTGAATACTCGATAGTTTTGCCACTGACCATCTGGCACGCTGCCGACAGCGAGGCGCAGTATCCGCCGGCCAGCAGAAGCGGTACCCCTGATGCGATGATTTTTTTCATATTACTTCTCCTTTATTCCCGGCCGGCAGACCTGATGCGGCGTACCGCGGCTAACCTGTTGCGCCGCGTCGCCGCGGATGGCATAGGCCAACCGGCAGCGTTGCCCGCTGCGTTCGCCCCATACTACCGAGACGCTGCCGTCGGCCTGCGGCACCCGGGCATACAGCAGCCCGCCCTGACCGACGGCGCCAACCGCCCGACCGCTCTCGTCAAACACCTCCGCGCCCAGCGGGGGCGCCGCGCCATCCGGCAGCGTGACATGGGCAAACCAGGGATAGCCGGTACGCGTGATAAATTTGACCTTCACCGCCGCACCCGAATCGGGCACCACCGTCGTGCTACTGGAGACAATCTCCACATGGTCGTTCAGACCCTGCGGATCGAGATCCAGCCAGTTATCGGTAAAGGGATCGAGGTAAGGGATGATCGTAAAACCCTGGCGGTTTATTGGCTGTCCGAGGCGGTTTGCCACCCGAGCGCCCGCCGCGCCGGGCGCTTCCACAATGGCGAAGGTTTCCCCCAGTTCGGGGGTGGCGGTCATTCCGCCCTGATGCGCCACCAGGGCGCCCGATGCCCCCAGCGAGTACTGCTGCTGGTGGCGACCGGCGCTGGCGCTGGCATTCAGGTACGCATAATCCGTACGCAGGCTACCGTTGCCCCCAACGCTGGCCTCGTGCGGGTTCTCCCGTGGCATGTCGTAGCTGGCGGTCAGGCCATAGCTAAAGGCATTTTTCTCGCCAGCGCTGCCGGTATAGCTGGACTGCAGCTGGCTGCCGTAGTTCTTATCATGGTTAAAGCGGGTGGTCAGGCTGCCCGCCTGCCCGACCGGTAGCGAAAAGGAGACGCCCACCACTTGATTATTGCGGTGATGAATATCCTGACTCTGCTGGGCGTACAGGTAGTAATTGAGCTGACCATAGCGGTTGGCGTACCCCAGCTGATAGGAGCGCCAGCGGTGGTGGCGGACATCCTCACTCCAGATTCCGTTAAACGACAGGCTGCCGCTGCCGGCCTGCTGAGACAACGTCGCGCTGTAGCGGGTCATCTCCCGCCAGTCGTTGGGGTAACGGTCGTGCTCCCGGACGGCGTCGCGAATGGAACGATAGTTGCCGTCGTTGCTGTGGCTCATCGAGACCAGCATCCGCGTATCGGACGCGAAGGATTTTGATGCGGATACCCGCCAGCGATACCCCTCCTGCCAGCCGCGTTCCCTGCCCTTCGCCGCAGAACGGGAAAGATCGACCGCCAGCGCCCCCCAGTAGGTATTGAAGGCGCTGCCGACCAGCGTCGAGTAATAATCCGTCGTCGCGTTGGCGCCGGTATAGCCACTGACATAGTCATTGAAGCCGTACTGCAGCGTGGCTTCGCCAAATCCTGGCCGCCCGGCGATCCCATCCTCATCCAGATAGCCCAGCGACAGGTCATAGTAGACCGCTCCTGCCCGCACCAGGCCAGGCAGCGCGGCGTACGGCACGGTAAAGGTCTCCTGACTGCCGTCCGCCTCATGGATCGTTACCTGTAAATCGCCGCCGGCGTTGGTGGGATAGAGATCGTCAAAGGTGAATTTGCCCGGCGGAACCGTTGCCTCGTACAACAGGGCGCCGTTCTGGGTGACCGTCACGCGGGCATTGGTGCGCGCCACGCCGCTAACCGACGGTGCAAAGCCGCGGCGGGAGCCCGGCAGCATGCGCACATCGGTGGCCAGCCTGCCGCCGATAAAACTGACGCTGTCAAAGAAGGTTCCTTCGGTCCATCCCTGACCCAGCCGTAACGTGGACGCCCAGTTCACTACACTTCTCTCAGCCCAGGTGGCAATGCTATCCCAGTGTGTATTCCCCTCCTGCGCCTGGTAGCTAGACTGGTGATGTAACCGCCAGCCAAAGGCGCGCAGGCTGGCATCCAGCCCGAGATAATGATGGCTGCTGCTATCCCCGTCGACGATGCTCTGATAGCTGTTGGCCTGATAGCGCAGCACTGCGGCGGGCACGCCGCTATCCACCTTCTTCAGGTTCACCGCCCCCCGATAATGGGGTTGCAGTAGCGCCTGGGGCATATTCACCCGCAGGACGTTTTCCCCGCTGTCATACTCCCAGCCGATCGCCTTATTGATCTGCGAGAAGCGCAGGCAGGTGGCCGCCGCCGGCCACTGGGCGTCCTTCAGCTGCAGGGCGTCGAACAGCGAGGGCGAGATGCAGGGCTCAAGCTGGCCATCGTGTTCCTGGATAACAAACGTTTCTTCCGCCAGGTCCCGGCCATTCACGGAGAGCGTGCTGCGATACTGTCCGGCGTGCAGCGGATTACCGTATTGATATTTCTGGAGATCAACCTGCGCGGCGCCGTGCAAATGGGCGCGGTTAAAACTAAACGCCTCCGCCGCCCATGCCTCTTGCCAGGGGAGGAACAGCATTAACCCAAACTTGATCTCCCTGAGTTTCATAATAATGTCCTTACTGAGGATAATTATGATTCACTACCGCGCCGTAATCATTGATGGTGGTGAAGCTGAATCTCGCTGGTAGCGTGCGCAGCGCGACCCCTTTAGGCGCGATCTCCAGCGAGGAAAAAGGGGCGACCATGCCAGCGGACTGTTTTTGTCCGTTAAGGGTGATGCTGTCGATGGTGATATAGCGCGCTGAGGCATTGCTCACCCGCAGCCCATTGCCCGTGGGAGCCAACGCCCAGCGCAGGGCATTCTCCGGCGCCATTTTTTCCGCCGCCACGCCTGCCGGACGGTAAAACAGCTTGATACGCGACCGTATCGCGAGCTGCAGATAATTGATTGCCGTGCCGTTTTTCGGCTCTGGCGGAATGTCCAGCAGATTGAACCAGAACAGCGATTCCCGATCCTGCGGCAGGCGACTGCCATTGAACACCAGGCGCCAGCTCTGACCTTTTCCCGGCTCGATACGCACAATCGGCGGCAGCACAATAAACGGCGCCGCATCTTTTTCCGGTTGATTTTGCACGCGGCCATCGTCGACCCAGACCTGCGTCAGAGAGGGGGTCTCCCCCATATTGGTGGCCCGGATGGCGATCTCTTTTTTATCGCCGGGAAAAATAATCCGTGTGCCGTCAATAACCATGCTGGCGTCCGCCGAGGGTAAAATGCTGGACAGCAGCCATGCCAGAACCATACGCCGCATATTCACCTCCTCCTTGCCGGGTGGATAAACGGCCCCTGAGCGGGGCCGTGGACAGGGTTTATGGATAAACCACCGTAAAGTTGACGTAGGTGGCGACTTTTCCAGCCGAAGCGGCGTCGGTCGCATAGTAGCGGGCATAGAAAGGCAGCGAGGCGGAACCATCCTGCTCAGCCACCGCCACTGGGATCACGTCCGGGCGAGCAATGGTGCCGTCTGCAGCGACCACCGGGGTCTCCGCGAGGTTAATCGGCGTAAACCGGGTGTTCAGCAGTTCCACATCGACGTTTTCTGCTTCCGTGCCGTCAGACAGGGTATTTTTTAGTCGGCCCTCCGTGGAAACGTATTGATCTTTCTCGAAGTACACCGAGACATCAGCCCCTGGGGTGCAGCTCGTCAGATCGATGGTGAAGGGAACCACGCCCGCCGTCTCACCCGCGCTGCTGAGCGCCGAACGCTGGACCGTCGGCAGGGTCACTGTCTTGTCTTTATTCACTACCGTACAAGTATTTTCGATGACTTCACCATTAAAGGTGACTTTGCCATCAGCAGCCTGCGCCGCTACCGGAGAAAGCATCATCATCACCACGAAAGATGCCATTCCATTGCTGTATTTTTTCATATTCACTCCTCATCACCACGCTTATGGAGAATCGTTCAGGAAATACCCCTGGCGTACTTTATACGTACAATTTATTAATGCTCAGTCCATTGGATTAACCTGTTATCTTTTAACCCCTTCCCTGCACTGACATCCTACTCACTTCATTGTTTATTATTCAAATTCGCCACCAGGACCATTTCTACTTTTTATAGAAAAGTCTTAACGCCACTCTGAAAAAGAAATAAAAGAAACCCACATTAAAAACATAACTCATTGTAAATAAATGATAATTTTTATTTTTTGTTTTCCATAAAACATTCGCAAAATGCGATCTGAATATCTCACCCTCATTATTAACCACCTCCTCCCACGTTCTCCCCCCTCGATTGAAAGCGCAGGGAGTATTTTATTTCAGACGGGTATTCTCTACAGTAAATTGTCGAATCAGGCAGGACAGCATGCACAGCGTATTTATGCCAGGAGGTCATTATGTTGATCTGCATTGCGGATTCAGAATATTTTAATATTGCGCTGAAGGCGTATATTAATGAACCAAACAGCAAGCCTCTGGATATTAAAGAAATGCTCTGTTACCCGTTTAGCGGACAGAGTGAGATGTTCTATACTTTTTTTGCGACCGATGCTGGAGCCCGGTTAAGCACTATCCTTATTGATTACAGCAGCGCTAACATCGAAGTACTGCAGGTCGCGCTCAGTTTAAAATCGTTTAATCCCCTGATCCGGATCTTTATTTTTGCCAAATCAGGCTACCCGTTGAGCGAGCTCGAAAGCAGCCTCGCCATTGTGCTCGGCGCAGAGTTCATCACCAGTTTTGCCGGACTCAGTACGGCCCTTGCCCGCGGTCCGCGCTGGACGTCGCCCCCCGCCGACAAGCTCTATATCGCCATACCTGACAGCTATAACCTGACCCGTAAGGAAACTTTTTTAATCAGCCTGCTGATGGGGGGAATGCCGTTGTGTCACGTGGCCAGCACCATGCAGCTCACGATCAAACGGGTCTACTACTACCGTTCACGCGTCCTTAGCAAGCTGGCGGTGAAAAATAACGTGGAACTGATGAACAAAGTTCAGGGGATGGTGTTGCGCCACTACCGACAGGAGACAGGCCATGAAATCGTATCTCTACGCTAAAAATCGCCTCATGTTGATTATCCTGAGCTGGCTAAGTGCAGACGAGGCGTTGCCATCTCGTCACGATTTCCAGCAGACTGAATCCATCCTCAGCACCCTGCATATACCGTATGTGCTGAAGCCTGACCTTGATCAACTGAGAGCTACGCTACAGCCATTACTCGCCACGCCCGGGCCGCAGGCCTGTGAGGTAGGCGCTTTTCTCAGCGCCCTGTTGGCGCTGTATACCCGGTTAACCGAATATACCGCCGTCGAGCACTATCTGCTCTCCCGGCATCTCTAAGTAGCAACCCGCCTGGGCAGGAAGACGCCGCGCGCCTCCTGCCCGTAAGGCATTACCTTGGGCCAGCAGGCTGCTCGTCGCGTCGGGAGACGTAATCCCGATAGCCCTCGCCAACGTAAATCTGCCGTGGGCGGTAGATGGTCAGCGGCGCCTGGTGCATCTCATTCCAGTGCGCTACCCAGCCGACCGTCCGACCGACCGCGGTGACCACCGCAAACATCGACGAAGGCAGATTCATCGCCTTGAGGATCACCGCGGTATAGAAATCCACGCTCGGTGACAGGCCATTTTCCACAAAGTAGGGGTCGGTCAGCGCCACGTCCTCAAGGGCCATCGCCACCTGTAGCAGACGGTCGGACATGCCTACCTCCGCCAGTACCCGATGGCTGGTTTCACGTAGGATCCCGGCGCGCGGATCGCGGTGACGGTAGCGCGAGTTGCCAAAACCCAGCCGGCGAAATGCCTGCGGATCGCGCTTCGCCTGGCGCAGAAACGCCGGAACCTGATCGACGCTTTCAATCTCCTCCAGCATTCGCATGCTCGATTCATTGGCGCCGCCGTGCATTGGCCCCCACAGCGACGCCAGCCCGGCGGCGATGCAGGCGAATAAATTCGCCCCGGAGGAGCCCGCCGCACGCACCGTGGTGGTCGAGGCGCACTGCCCGTGATCGGCATGGAGCACCAGGATCTGGTTCATCGCCTGCTCGATAACCGGATTGAGGACGTATTTTTCCGCCGGAATAGCAAACAGCATCTGCAGGAAATTACCGGCATAGGAGAGATCGTTGCGCGGATACGCGGCGGGTTGTTCAATGGTGTACTTGTAGCTCATGGCGGCGATGGTGGGCATTTTCGACAATAACCGGGTGGCGGCCAGTGCCCGGTGCTGCGGATTTTCCACATCCAGGACATCATGATAAAACGCCGCCAGCGCCCCCACCAGAGCGCACATCAGCGCCATCGGGTGCGAGTCACGCCGAAATCCGCTGCACATGCGGGCTATCTGCTCGTGGACCAGAGTATGGCGGGTGATGGTCTCGCGAAAGGTTTGATAGCTGGCCTCATCTGGCGCGTCACCGTTCAGCATGATGTAGGCCACTTCGAGAAAATCGCACTGGCGAGCCAGCTGATCGACGGGATAGCCGCGGTGCAGCAGCACGCTGTTTTCCGTATCGATCCACGAGATCGCCGACTGGCATCCGGCGGTATTGGCGAAGCCGGGGTCATAGCTGCAGAATCCGGACTGATTTAGTCCGCGCATGTCGACTCCCACCGGCCCCCGCGTTCCCGGCACCTGCGGCAGGGCGATGGGCGGTTGTTGCCCGGCAAAAGAAAGCGTTAACGGTGTAGTGCTCATCCTGTTAGTCCCCCAGCAAGCTTATCAGCGACCTGAAGTCATTCTTCAGGCGGAAAGACCAACATAACCAATGTGATGCAGCTTATTCATTGATGTCATCACTATAACCCTGACAAAGAGAATATTTTGCTGGCCTTCACGGGGAAACAGGCCGTCTTTCCCCACCCCACCGCCGGATAGCGGCACAAATCGCCAAGGATAAAGGCGATCATCGCTGTCAAAATTTACGCTGAGTAAAGATAGGATGAAGAAGAGCTACCATGAATTTTGTGCTGTCGATGACCCTCATCTGCATTACCATCGCCTGGTTGATGATGAGCCAGCTGCCGGTGTAGACGTACCGCTAACCGCCACGCCAGTGGCCTGGATAACCCCCTCCTTCAGTTGACTTCCGCCGTGGTCTTCGCCTCTGAGGTTTCACAAGAACCCTACAAGAAGCACTGGTTGCATATCAGGCTGTTGCGGTTTCCCGCCGAGGGGTAGGCTAAAGGTCCACTGTTAAGGAGGTAATATGTCTGGACTGATCAATCCGCATGCGGCCCCGGAAGAAGCAGCCTATGCGCTGCTGATTGAGCTCGTTCGCGCCCAGCGCGTGCCGCAATATGAGGGCGATATTTCCGGTCTGCTGGCGATGTACGACGAAGCCGTTAAACACTTTAAAGAGAAAGAGACCGAGCGTTAGGCGTGGAGGTCGTGGTGCGAGGAAAGCGTGACGCCTGCGGGAGACGCGCAGGCGTTGGCTGGATAGCGGCTTGCGTCATCAGCTGCCGCGGTAGGTAGAGTATCCGTACTGACTGAGCAGCAGCGGGATATGCAGTTTTTGATTTTGCTTTGTGACATTGAAAATAACCGGGACCACCGGGAAGAACGTATTCATGTTTTGGCTTTTAAAATAGTCACCGGTTTTAAACGTCACTTTATAAACCCCCGGCTCCATATTCTCCGCCTGCGGATAGAGCGATTTAATCCGCCCATCGGCATCCGTTTTACCGGTGGCGATATGCTGCCAGCTATCCCCCTGCTGTTTATCCAGCTCAATCTGCACCCCCGGTGAAGGGAGCCCGGTTTGCTGATTAAGAATGTGAACGCTGAGCGTCCCCTTTGGCGCCGCCAGCGCGCTGAAGCTGAGCAGAGAAATTACGGAGGCGATAACTAATTTCATAATCGTGACCTTATTGGGCAAGTGAAAGTGCCCTAACTATAGTCAGCGCGGCGGGGAAAAAAATTAAACTTTTTGTTATCAAAATATAGACATATAGAGGATATGTCTGCTGAGAAGGCTATCCGCAAGCAAAAGATTTGCGACCAGAGCCTGGCTCTATCGCACGCCTCACAGCCCATGGTCGTGTTTCTGACTACGTTGCCTACTTATTTTCATGCAATATGATTAGCCTGTTACGCTCAAGCTCACCACTATTCCTGAAACTGATAAGAATGGTGAGCGACTTGACGCCTGATATATTCCAGCTTTTAAAAGACATCATTGTTATTAGGGTATCGTTCTTCTGCAGTATCGGATTGCTTTATTCCAGCCATCGATCAAGATGCTATCTCTGTTATCAAAACGAACGCGTAAGTCTGTACCGTTTAAACTTTCCGTGACCATAATCGAAATGGCTGAGTTCATATCTTGTTTCGTTAAGAAAAGCTTACCCTCATCAGTTAACTGACTATCATCAAGAATAAAACCGTTAATTTTCGCACCGGTTTTAAGGCATCGAACGGTTGTCTGCGAGTTTGAAACAAAATTGACATTCATCGTTTGCGAGTTTCCAATACCCGTCATAAACACAGAGCAACCAGCGATAAGTGTTCCTGAAAAAAAGAGGCAAATTACCTTTAAAAAATAAGATGGTTTTTTCATAAAACACCCTAATTTTGAGATATTCCATTTTTACCATGCCAGCCTTAAAGCGTAGCTGGCATTAGGTATTTATGTTATTAACTTTTAAAATTAGCGTGGGGATACTGTCGTTTGCCCACCTACGGATGAAATGGCAACACGTTGCCCTACCGAGAATCGCGTTGGCCCCTGACGTTGTACGACCATGAACGTTCTTCCATCATCTAAGCGTATTTCAAGCTCGACCCCTTGAACAAGATTCATTCTTGCCTGAACCACCTGACCTGCTAAACCTCCCGCAACAGCACCAGTCGCCGTCGCCAGTCTTTGGCCTGAACCGCCACCGACGGCACTTCCCGCTACACCACCAATGACGCCTCCGGCGACAGCGCCAAGCGCATTACTGTTATCCCCCGCCTGAATTTGCACCGCTCTGACTGACACCAACTGGCCATAAAAAACTTGTTGTACGCGTCCAGCCGTGGCTGAAGAATGGACATCACCTGAAAGATGACTGGTATTGGTACATCCAGCAATAACTAATGTAAAAGCAATTAAACACATTTTTTTAAGCATGTTAACCTCTCCATTTGCTGCATATTAACGTCATCATTTCATAAATAATCAGCTGGACAATAACGATAAAAGTTTACTGGTATAATATGTATTATAGGCTTTAATCATTACGTCATCCTGAAAAAATTTGAAGATGAAGGGCAAGGGCTCACCAGCCCCATTTGACGCCAGCAATAATCTACTGCGCTCTGATAATTGGGCATGTCATGCAACGTCTCCCCCACCGCTGCCGGGTCCCAGGTCACAACCAACTATTTTAATGACCTCAATCCCGTCTTTTCATAACCGCGTATTTGTTTTGATATTTCTGTCGCAGGCCAGATCAATGGGTGGTGATAATGATCATGTTATTCCGGCTATTGTAGCCGGGATCAATCACCACGCTGTCGCCTGTACTTCCCGTCGTGGAAGCACTCTGGCTCTGAGTGGGGTCCGCTTCACACAGGTCGTGCGGTAACTGGCTGGCAGAAGCGGGATTCAGCACTGACACACCGGTGATGGTCAGCGTGGAACAGGAACAGCTGTGATCGAGCCGGTCAGGTGCTGACGGCTAAAAGGAAGATCCAGGTGCGATTGCCGGGATGCTTACATCGCAAGCATGCCGCCTGCTCATCTTCACTACCGCCAAGTAAATTATTCTCAACAACAACTAAAAACCCTTTAATCTCAGTAGCCTGGCAGCCCACATAACTATCCCAACAAAGCTACCAACATAAACACTGATTTTGCATATGAGCAAAAGGTTATATGTAGTAAAAGATACTGGAATTTGTTTATAAAAAAGGAAGAAAAATTCTCCACATACATATAAAACAAATCCAGTTAGGAAGATAGACACCATACTAATCAAAACAAAGAAAATAAGAAGCAATACTGAGTTAAGTAACCTCATTTCTTATTTTCCTCTTGTTTCATTTTTTGCTCTGTATACTTACCTCCTAATTCTGAAGTGATGCTCCCTCCAATATCACCAATCGAGCTGGGGAAATTGCTTGGTGTCATTTCCTTCGAAATACCAAAATCACCTTTAATTTCAGTGTATTTCTGCAAGTCAGGGTTAAATTTCGGATCCCAACCGCCTTTCCACCAATTTGTGCCAGTATTAACTCCCCACGAAATCCCTTTGCCAACACCATAGCCCACAGCAGAACCTGCACCATTAATCAACGCGCCTGACACGGGATCTTTCCCATCTATCCAGTTACTGAATGCGCCTCCTGCGGCATTCCATCCCACAGTACTGGCCAGACCATTTCCCATACTGAATACGTTTACCCAGCCAGCAATTACCGCGCTGGAAGGGTCAACCGAGCCATCCGCGAGATAACTGATCCCGGCATTTGCGCCTGTGCCAAGCGCCCACATCGCCTGTGCGGTTCCAGGAAGTAAAGCTACTCCACCAGACGCCAGCGCCATCCCCACTGCATCACGCTCATTTATCGCTTTCTGACATGCAGCCCCGCCAGGGTTATCGGAACAACTCGCCATGTCAATCCCATGCTGTCGTATCCACGCAGCCTGAGCGTCCTCATTTCCGCCAAGTAAATTATTCTCCACCGCGTTCTTCCCGCCCTGCGCGCCCGCCACCGCTGACGCCGTACTGTCCCCGGCCAGACCGCCTGCCATCCCTGCTGAAATGGTGGCCAGCGTACTGACCGTCTGCTTCTGTGCTTCCGTCAGCGTGGACAAGTCCGTCACGCCCGGATACAGCATGCCCGCTATAGCCTTTGCGGCCAGTTCACCTGCTGCCGCGCCGGCTGCGCCCGCCGCGGCACTGTTGCCCTGCAGCGCCGCCACCGCACCGCCCAGAATAGCGTGAGCCACCACTGCGGCACCGTCACTCAGCCCTGAACCGTGACCGATAAGATTCGCCAGCTCCGGCGCCGATGCCCCTGCCAGCGCCCCGGCGATATCACCACCCGCCAGTCCCTGCAGCGCTGCCGTGGCTGCCTGGATACCCCGCTGGATATCGCTGCCCGTGCCGTATTTCGCCTGTTCATCTTTGTACGTCTGCGTCTCTTTCAGCTGCTCCGCTGACATTGCCGGATGAACCTTGCGTGCCGCTTCCAGCGCGTTTATTTGCCCCTGCGTGCGCGCAATATCTGCCGCCTGGCTGCCAATCTCCCCTGTCAGCTGCACTTCCTGCAGGCGTCGCTGCTCCTTCTCCTTGTCAAATATCGGCCCGATACTGCCGCTGGCGTGCTCCGTGTCGCGACTCAGGTCAGCCACGTCCTGCTTCTGGCTGGCCTGGTCACGGATGATGATAGTCCCCTCGGATACCGCCGACTGCGTCGTACCTTCCGCATGGCCTTTGCTGCCGCCACCCGCCAGCAGGGCGCTGGTCATGTTCCCGGCGAACTGTGCGCCGGTACTGCCCCGGTGTTGATACCCACTCCCTGGTGCTGCGTTTTATAATCCGCCTGGTTGTGGATATCACTGAAGCCTGCGTGCCGAGATGAAGCAGTGGCTCAGGGCGTTCCCCAGCGTGCTGAACGACACCAGGGATCGTCCTGCTATCAAGCGTGAGCGCAGGCATTTTGGGTGAGCCTGATGGCTAATAAATAGATCCCGGCCTGGGACCGGGATAAAATATTCAGTTACTGTTCGTTAAATGCTCGTTTCGCCTCATTTAAACTCGGAGAATTTGCCCCGCCAGAAAAATCTGGATCAGCCGATTGTACAGGATCATCTTCCCATCCACATATAGGGCAAATTTCATAACAACCCGGCTCATCAATTGTCTTATTTCCACAGCATGGACAAGGATAAGAGCCATTATTCATCATTGCTTGTTCCAATATTCGAGACCTTTCTCTGGTTTAAACATTGTACGCGGTACACCATTTATATCTTTTGAAGCAAAGACATTAGTCACAGGATTGTAATACAGTGTGTCTCCGTTAGGGCGAGTTTTAGTTAAAGTGCCTGGCGGTGGGTTTGTCATAAAATTATGTGCAGCATCAACATATTGCTTCGCATTCTGATACTCTGGAAACTCTTTCCCATGTTTTGTCCAATGCATAGGCATTACCCACAGGTTCTGCTTTCTTGGTTTCTGTCCAAATTTGAGTATCTTTGGATTTACCGCCTTTAGCTATTCCACCACCGCCTTTCAGCGGATCACCATCAGCCCCTTCAATACCTATCTTCAACATCGGGTTGATGTCAAATATCTTATCCTTACCGGAGGTATTATTTTCCGCTAATTAATAAGTGGCGATATATCATAAACATGACCCATTGCCACTATTTCACAGGTATTCTCATCAGTATACCCCATCGGAAATATTACAACCCCATTATTTTCCCAAACAAATTCAACCCAAGATTTTCTGTTCAATTTTCCTTCCGGAAAGAACACGGGAACATCTTTTTTCAGCAAAGTAAAATATACATAATCATCACGATTCAAGAGAATCCTCAAGACATCATCATCAGCAATATCAATATTTGCTATTCCACTAAGAACAAGCCCATCACCGACATCCAATAAGAAATCTTGTTTATTAGCGATTGACGCTGAAAACAGGCCATCGCCACTAAGTAAACCCCATGTTTTTTTATGCCGTACCACAGCAGATTTTGGTTGTTTGGCAGACAACTCTATCATCACAAATAATTTTACATCATTGCCATTAGCAAGCTTAGCTATCATACTCTTAAGTAATTGCACACTGTAATTGCGTCTCGATACATGTGGTTTTTCCCAGCTAATAGCCGCGATATTACTTGATGTAATACCATATCGCCGATTGAAGTTTGCGATTTCATTAGGTTTTTGAATATTTTTTGCATATCGAATTACAACATCAGTAGTCATAATGATTCCCTTTTGGATCATTAAAATGCGGCCCTCTATTTTGCGCGTCATTTACGCCAAAACTATGACCAGCGGCATCGTCTCTAATGTACACCTTTTTGGTCCCACCGCCTGCGTTAGGAACTGTAAATTCATAAATCAAGCCTGGTTGCAAATTATCGCGCTTATCGCGGTTTGGATAAACGTTGCTTGGACTTTGGGTTACAGGTATTCCAGCTTGGCGTTTCGCCTCCCTGAATGCCCCATTTCTACCAGCTCCTTCAGGAGACATATTAGCAGGACGGTTACCAATTCCACCACCGCCCTTGAGCCGATCACCATTCTCGTCCAGGGCACCGACAGGTAACGGATTTATATTATAAATTTTATCCTTGCTGAGCGAGTTATTCTCAACCGCATTCTTCCCGCCCTGCGCGCCCGCCACGGCTGACGCCGTACTGTCCCCGGCCAGACCGCCTGCCATTCCCGCTGAAATAGTGGCCAGCGTGCTCACCGTCTGCTTCTCGGCTTCTGTCAGCGTTGATAAATCCTTCACGCCCGGATACAGCATACCAGCAATCGCCCTCGCGGCCAGTTCACCTGCTGCCTCGCCCGCTGCGCCCGCCGCGGCACTGTTGCCCTGCAGCGCCGCCACCGCACCGCCCAGGATAGCGTGTGCCACAACCGCGGCACCGTCACTCAGCCCTGAACCGTGACCGATAAGATTCGCCAGCTCCGGCGCCGATGCCCCCGCCAGCGCCCCGGCGATATCACCGCCCGCCAGTCCCTGCAGCGCTGCCGTGGCTGCCTGGATACCCCGCTGCAGGTCACTGCCGGTACCGTATGCAGCCATCGCGGTACGACCCGCCTGGTCCGCAATCTGTTCTGCCGTCG